>CALMWN010000020.1 GCA_937873555.1 uncultured Clostridia bacterium | reverse complement strand
CTGTTCAACTTTGGTATAGAGGGCGTAAGCTATAAAATGGAAAACGGATATCCCAAATATACCGATGAAATTACCAAAAACCCCAAGAAGCTCCCGATGTCCCAGGCAATGCCTCTGTATTTCAGGGCTTCATACAATGGAACGTTTGTTCAGGACAAGAGATATCTTGAGCAATATCAGGCACTGCCTGAGCAGAAGGATGCCCTGCAGGTATGGCTGAAGACCGAGCAAACCAAATATGTTTATCCGAGATTTGCTACACCTACAGTTGATGAGAGCAAGGAAATGGCTAAAATCATGAATGAAGTCGGCACAACGAAGGATGAGTACATGATCAAGACCATACTGGGAACAGAATCTGCAGATAATTTTGACAAGTTTGTCACCCAGGTAAAGAACATGGGTATCGACAAAGCTATAAAAATCAATCAGGATGCACTGGACAGGTATAACAAGCGTTGACAGCGCTGCAGATACTTTAGGGATTTTTGTGGGGAGACCCCGGGTCTCCCCCAAGTCCCTTCAATTTATAATGTGAGGGGAAGAACATGGCGGAAATCAAAACAGAGCGTTTATTGACGGCAAATAAAAGCCCTGGAATCATCAGGGAGTTTTTGACCGACGTAAAACAAAATAAAAATATTTACGTTATGCTGATACCGATATTCGTATTTTATATTTTGTTTCATTACAAGCCAATGTACGGAGCAATCATAGCGTTTAAGGACTACAGTCCGGGAAACGGTATAATGGGAAGCCCATGGGTGGGACTCAAGCACTTCAGGGAGTTTATGACAGGATATTATTTCTGGAGGATATTCCGCAATACAATTTTAATAAGCTTTTATGAACTGATTTTTGGCTTTCCAGCCCCGATCATTCTGGCGCTTATGCTGAACGAGATAAAAAACTCCCTGTATAAGAGAACTATTCAAACAATTACATACATGCCGCACTTTATATCACTGGTGGTTATCTGCGGTATGATAAAGGAATTTACAGGTACAAACGGTGTTATTAACGATATATTTGTTTTTTTTGGCAATGAACGTGTCAACATGCTGCAAAAACCTGAATTTTTCAGGACCATATTCGTGTCTTCAGGAATTTGGCAGCAGATAGGCTGGGGTACAATAATCTATCTTGCTGCACTTTCAGGAATAGATGCCGAGCAGTATGAAGCTGCCACCATAGACGGAGCAGGCCGGTGGAAACAGTTGATTCATGTGACAATACCGGGAATCATGCCGACCATTGTAATACTTCTGATTCTAAGAATCGGCCAGATGGTCAGTGTTGGGTTTGAAAAGATAATTCTGCTATATAACCCCACGATATATGAAACATCGGATGTAATATCCTCCTATGTATACCGGAAGGGCTTGCTGGAGTTCAGCTACAGCTTCAGTTCGGCAGTCGGAATATTTAATTCATTTATCAATTTCACACTTGTTGTATCATCCAATTGGTTGAGTAAAAAGTTCAACGAAACAAGCTTGTGGTGAGGAGGAGCGGCAATGGTATCGACAAAAAGTAAATCCAGCGCATTTTTTGATGGTTTTAATTCAATTTTTATGGCCTTTCTGATATTACTGACTATATATCCACTAATCCATGTTGCCTTTGCTTCGGTAAGCAACGGAGTCGAGCTTCTGGCACACCAGGGGATTCTGCTTAAGCCTCTGGGATTTTCTTTCGCTGCATACGAGATGGTTTTTAGAAACCCTATGATTTCAAAAGGTTATATGAACACGCTCTTTATTGTCATAGTCGGGTTGTTCTTCAATCTGACACTCACTTCCTTCGGTGCATATGCATTATCACGTTCAAGTCTGAAGTTTAAAAAACCCATCATGCTTTTTATCATATTCACCATGTATTTTCATGGCGGATTGGTTCCGTTTTACCTGACAGTCAAGGACCTTGGCATGCTGAACAGCTTGTGGGCGCTGATAATACCAACGGCTATCAGTACTTTCAACCTGATCATAATGAGGACCGCTTTTGAGGCTATTCCGGCAAGTCTTGAAGAATCGGCAAGAATAGATGGTGCAAATGATTATGTTATTTTGTTCAGAATAATACTACCTCTTTCAATGCCTGTAGTGGCGGTAATGATACTTTACTACGGTGTAAGCCATTGGAATGCTTGGTTCAATGCCATGGTATTTCTTAGGAACAGGAGCCTGTATCCCTTGCAGCTTATATTGAGAGAGATCCTGATAGCGAATGATACGTCGAGGATGATGGCGGGAGTGGGTCTGACAGATACGGAGCAGGTGGGAGAACCTTTGAAATTTGCCACCATAATGGTTGCAACAGTGCCGATATTGTTTATTTATCCGTTTCTACAGAAATATTTCGTAAAGGGTGTCATGATCGGAGCAATAAAAGGATGATAAAATTATAAAAACTATATTCCAGGGGAGGATTGTGATATAATCTTCTTAACTGCTTCTCCTGGCAGCAAGTAGCTTTCCTGGAGGGAGATTTTGTTGTTCTTAAAGAATATCCGCACCATGAAAAACAGTGTTTTTTTTACCTGGCTGGCTTCATATGCCTTGGTTCTGCTAGTGCCTATCCTGCTCAGCAGCATAATGTACATGGAATCGTTAAAGGTTCTCGGCAGTGAAATCAGCCGTGCAAACGAAACCATTCTGAAGCAGATTCAGGAAGATCTGGACAGGAAGTTAAAGGACATTGACCAGTTATGCCTTGAACTTGCATGGAATCCAAGAGTCAGCAGTTTTGTGCTTGAAAAGACACCAATTTCAAGTGATGGATACTATAATATTTACAAGATGCTTCATGAGCTTAGAATATATAAGGCCACCAATGAATTTATTTTTGACTTTTATATTTATTACAAGAACAGCGATGTTGTTTTGAGCTCCAACTCCCGTCTGGACAGCAGACGGCTTTATGATATAATTCACAAGAATCAGTCAAATACATATGATGAATGGATGGAGATCTTGAGAAGCAAGCATTCAAGGGATTTGATGCCTGTGGTTATCAAGAAGAACTATGAAACCTATTCAAATGCAATTGCGTATATAAGAACAATTCCAATGGAGAGTCCTCTGGAATCCGATGCATGTATAATCATCGTGGTAGATGAGGAAAAACTTCTGGAATACATAAAGAATGTGCCCTGGGCGAATGACGGAACAGTTATTGTAATTGACAACAGCAACAATATAATAGCATCAACCAGACCGATCCAAACAAAAGACTTCTTTAAAGGCAGCGGGCTTGAAGGTGAAAAGGGCCTGGTACACAGAGAGATCAATGGAGAGAGAGCTGAGGTTTCTTACATAAGTTCCATGCTATCAGACTGGAAATATGTTTCCATTATACCGACCAGGGTGTTTTGGGCAAGGATGGAATATGTACACAGTCTGACAATAATCACTATTGTCTTGTGTTTTCTTATTGGAGGAGTTGTAGTATATTTCCTCGTAAAGAAAAATTATAACCCGGTTAATAAACTGATCGAATCACTGGCTAAAAGTGCCGGTACATCGTTTGAAAAGGATTACAATGAATACAGGTTTATCAATGAAGCCATATCCAGCACGATAGAGGAAAAGGAGGAGGTAGGAAGGAGATTAAAGCAGCAGAGAAACGCTTTCCGCTCCAATTTTCTAATCAGGCTTCTAAAAGGTGAGATTGACGATAAGATTCCAATTGATGAATCAATGGCATCTTATGAGATAAATTTTGATTCGGATTATTTTGCAGTATTGCTTTTCTATATAGAAGATCTTGACGCTTTTTTACCTGAGGATAACAAGCCGGGCTCCTCTGACCGTTTCAAGCTTGCACATTTTATTATTACCAATGTTGTGGAGGAATTGCTTTCCAGGGATAATAACTGCTTTACCGCCGAACTGGACGGAATGCTTGCCTGTATTGTGAACTTCAGGCAGGACAGGCTGTCTTCAAGCAGAGAGGATATTACTAATGCTTTACTTGAGGCAAAACAGTTTGTTGGGGACAAGTTCCATATAAAATACGCAACCGCGGTAAGTTATGTACACCAATCAATTGCCGGTATTCCAATAGCTTACAGAGAAGCAGTAGAAATTATGGAATACAAGGTTGTATTGGGGTATGACAATGCCAACTTTCCAGACGATATTCAAAATTTGCATAAAAAAGATTACAAATACAGCTATTATTACCCGCTTGTCGTTGAGCAGCAGCTTATAAACTGTCTCAAAATCGGAGATGATAACGGTGCGAAAGCTATTATTGACGAGGTTTTTAAAGTAAATATAACCGACCTGACAATGACAGTGGATCTGGCAAGGTGCTTGATGTTTAATCTGGTAAGCACTTTGATAAAAGCCAGGGAGGATATAGAAAATATATATGGGAACAGAGCCATTGAAAGTACAAACCCGATTGAAAGCATAATAAATTGTGAGACTACCAAAGAAATGAAGAAAAGAATCATCGACTCCATAGATGTAATGTGCCAGTTTGTCAAATGTAATAAAAAGGAACCGAACAATAATCTCAGTGATACTGTAATCAACTTTATAGAGTCTAATTTTTACGATACAAACATGAACATATCCATGATTGCAAACAGATTCAACATGTCGCCTCCTTATATTTCCCGGCTTTTTAAGGAACAGACCGGTGAAGGCTTGCTTGATTGCATCAGCAGGGTAAGAATGGAAAGGGCAAAGGAGTTCATGAAAAATAAGGAACTGCATATAGCTGAAATAGCCAGACAAGTGGGTTACAGCGATATAAACACCTTCATACGCGTATTTAAGAAGTACGAAGGTATTACTCCGGGCAGATTCAAGGAGATAATTTAGTGCTTTTGAATATAAAAGAGCTCTAAAAGAGTTTTCCAAGCATGAAGCCGGTAAAGTATCCGGCTGTACCTAATAATATGGAACCTGAAATATAGATGAAAGCATTCAGCTTTTCATTTTTTTGGAGCAGGCTGAAGTTTTCATACATGAAAGTGGAAAAGGTTGTATAGCCGCCGAGAAAGCCGTCTGACAGCAGCAGATACAGATTTTTTCCGGGGTTTATGCTGCTTACGATACCCAGTAAAAAAGCACCTGACATATTTATCATGAAAGTTCCGAGAGGGAGTCCTGACCGTGTTCTCTCCGAAATAATCCTACCAAGCCTGTATCTGGCGACACTTCCGAACATGCCGCCTATTCCTACCAACATGAATTCCATTTATTCAACCTCACCATCCATTAATGCTGATATGCTTTCGCCATTATCCGTTGCTTCTCCCTTTACAATCCTTGAAATTACAGATTGTGCTATAATAAAGCCCGAGTATGCCGCCAAAAGTCCAAGTATGGCAGAGAGCGCTACATATGAAAATGCAGACAGGTAATGTCCCTCCAGCAAAAGAACGGCGGTTTCCCTGCAAAGAGTGGAGAATGTTGTATAAGCTCCAAGAAATCCTGTTGTTATTCCGAGCCTCAGGTCTGAATCGAAGTCCCACACTTCAAATGCTGTTGTAAGAATCATAACCATTATAAGACTTCCAGTGACATTTATTATTAGCGTGTTCCAGGGAATTGTTGTATTGTGGCCCCCCAGACTTATTCCCTTCACAATGTACCTGGTGACAGCTCCCATGATTCCTCCGCCACAGATGAACAAATATTTTCTCATATCTGAAACTTCTCCTTTAGTCTTAAAGATTAATTTGCATTTCCATGGAACAAAAAACTCCTACAAATAACAGATAAACGTTATTTGTAGGAGTCATCAGCCAGTGATTTGCGCAGTGTATGTTATAACAAATCTACCTGCAAGGCATATCTTAGCGGTTAAAGGCGAACTCCATCACCTTTGCTGCTTTTAATCATTATATCATACAACTTGAATTAGTAAATACAATTTTTTAATATTTGGAATACTATAATTTTGTGAATAAATACTTTATCAAACTACTCATAAATTTAAGAGATTTTTACGTATATTAAGAGTGCCTCCCCATCTATCTTCCCCTCACTTCAAGGGGAAGGAAAAGTCAGGCTTCGGAGGAATTCTTTTACTCTCCCTTGAAGTGAGGGAGAGACAAAGAGGGAGCAGTATAGTAATTTATATTAAATGGAACACTAAAAAAGTAAAAAAGTAAAGTAAAGAGTCTTTATTAATATCCGATTGTAATGAGGATAACTTTGTGCTATAATTAGCCAAAATAATAATAAAGGCTGTGAAGGAGTAAAGTAGGCGGAACGTTGCTTTCAGAGAAAAGATACCATTGGCTGGAAGTATCTTTATGGAACAAACCGCTGAAGTTCCCTCCGGAGCTGCATCCTGAACCAGGCCGCTGGACTTGGGCCAAGTAGGAGATGCCGGAACAAAACCGTTATGGAATTGAGTGGTTACCTGTTGACCGTTTAACCGGGCTGTGCGTCAGTACCTGTTTATCCCGGCTTGTATGTGCAATGTGGTGAAAACTTGGGTGGTACCGCGGAGAATGCCTTCGTCCCTTTATTGGGACGGAGGTTTTTTATTTTTGAAGGAAAAGGAGTGTTTTTATAATGAAGGACCAGCTGAATAACATCAAGATTCAGGCAGAAAAAGAGCTTACAAGTATAACATCGATACAGGAGCTGGAAAATCTCAGGGTAAAATACCTCGGGAAAAAAGGTGAGCTTACTTCCGTTCTAAGAGGTATGGGAGCCCTTTCTGCAGAAGAAAGGCCTGTTACAGGCCAGCTTGCAAATGAGATCAGAGCCTTTTTGGAGAATAGGATTGACAGCGCCAGGGATGAATTAGTAAAAAATGAGAGAGGTCTCAAACTTGAGAAGGAAGTCATTGATGTTACAATCCCCGGAAAGAGGAAAATGCTTGGCAGGAAACATCCGTTGACTATTGCACTCGATGAAATCAAGGATGTGTTCCTGGGGATGGGCTATGAAATAGCTGAAGGACCTGAGATAGAGCTTGATTACTACAATTTTGAGGCGCTGAACATACCTAAGAACCATCCTGCAAGGGATGTGCAGGATACATTTTATATAAATGACAATATCGTTTTAAGAACACAGACCTCGCCGGTGCAGATAAGGGTTATGGAAAGCAAGAAACCTCCAATCAAGATAATCTGCCCCGGAAGGGTATACAGGTCGGACGAGGTGGATGCCACGCATTCTCCGATATTTCACCAGGTGGAGGGCCTGGTTGTGGATAAGGGAGTTACAATGGGTGACCTGATAGGGACCTTGCAGGTGTTTGCAAAGGCCTTGTTCGGAGAAAACTCAAAGATACGTTTGAGGCCCCATCACTTCCCATTCACCGAGCCAAGTGCGGAAGTTGACGTATCCTGCTGGTCCTGTGGGGGAACAGGCTGCAGGGTGTGTAAAAATGAGGGCTGGATAGAAATACTGGGTGCCGGCATGGTTCACCCCAAAGTGTTGGAAACATGCGGAATAGACCCTGAAGTTTACAGCGGATTCGCTTTTGGACTGGGTGTAGAAAGAACCGCAATGGGAAGACTCAATATTGATGATATGAGGCTTCTGTATGAAAATGACATCAGATTTTTAAAGCAGTTTTAAGGAGGGAGACAGATATGAAGGTACCGTTAAGTTGGCTTGAAGATTATGTTGATATAAAGGTTGATGCTAAAGAATACGCAGACGCTTTGACGATGTCGGGGTCAAAGGTGGAGGGAATTGAGACACAGGGTGAAGAGATAACAAAGGTTGTTGTAGGTAAGATACTGACGGTTGAAAAGCATCCTGATGCCGACAAGCTGCAGGTATCCCGGGTGGATGTCGGAAACGAGGTTGTCCAGATAGTTACCGGAGCCCAGAACATCAGCGTGGGAGACTATATTCCCGTTGCACTTCACGGCTCAACTCTGCCGGAGGGGAAGAAAATAACAAAGGGTAAGCTGAGGGGTGTTGAATCCAACGGAATGATGTGCTCCATACAGGAATTGGGCCTCACGCCGGAGGACTATCCGGATGCTGCCGAACATGGAATATTCATTCTTGAAGGAAATCCCCAACTTGGCAGAGATATCAAGGAAGTGCTTGGCCTTAATGAAAAGGTGGTGGAATTCGAAATAACCTCCAACA
>CALMWN010000019.1 GCA_937873555.1 uncultured Clostridia bacterium | reverse complement strand
GATGCCACCGGTGTTGAGATACCCGGAAGCGAAACGCATGTGAACCATCATGCTCTTTTTGAGAAAGGCATTCCCCTCATTGAAAATGTAGCAGGCTTTGACCGTTTAAGCAAATCAAGGGTTGAACTTTATGCCTTCCCGATAGCCGTGCAAGTCCTTGAATCCTTCCCGGTCCGTCTTGTTGCCATGGAGTGAGCTTATATAAGTTTGGTATTTTGCACGATAATATGGTCTGCTTTCTGTAAATCCTTCTTTTTTTGAATCCAATCTGCTTCCCCATTTATAAGTTTTTGAGGGAAAAATGCAAAAAAAGGATCAGTAATATGAAGGACTTTCTCTTCTTTCTCCCAATCAATCACTGGAGTTGATGACTCATCACTAATGGCAATTTTAGACATTTCCGATAATACTCTTGACACTTCATTAATTTGAGGTATTTTTTCATATAATATCTCCTTAACCCCATTTCCAATCTGCGGGACGGTTCTTAATTATTCCGCAAACTGCCGCTCGGAATGGGGACACACCTCTGCTGTCGCCGGTCATCCTTGCCGAGGAATGTCCCCGAAAGACCAATTAACAAGGGGCGGCAGCCCCTTAAACCCCGCTCCAAAGCCAACACCATAAGATCACACCCGGAGCGTGGGGCCGGCATGGATGCCGGTCCAGCCTGAACTGAGCAGGAGCGAATTGAAAGCGTTAGCGCAGGCAGCCTGTCAGGCTAGGACGAGGTGGAGGGGTTTGGGGAACATGGCCGATTACTGTTCCCCAAGAAGACCATTTTGTCGCTTAAAAGAATTACTTAATAAATGTCCCATTTTTGTTTAGGAGCGATAGCTACAGAATTTTGCAGAGTCAGTGGGGGTGGTTCAAATTGATTTAGCATACATGTTTGGTATATTCCTCTTGTTCAAGCTCTTCCCCAAATTTATCCTTTGCCTCTGCACAATTTAATCTGCATCTTTGCATAAATCCCAAGGATCATCAACATGACAAAAATAAAAAAACCTATGTTTAAGGTTTTTAAAATGTATATCTAAAATCTCCCATTACTTCAAAGTTCTCTGCTATTTTATTGCATAGCCCGTTTACACTTTACCGCCTTTAATTACTTTAATCTCCACTTCCTGTTTTTCAATCTTGGCAGAAATATCATCGACCTTGTTTTCCAATACGTTCAACTTTTCATATGTCTGTTTATATCCGTCATATAAAGCCTTAATATCTCCTTTAAGTTCATTTTCAAGCCTTATTATGTGGTTGCTGTTTTCCTGTACCTTTTGAGTTATATTTTTCTGGAATTCTTCTGTGCCTTCCCTAAATTCAGAAAATTCACCATACATCCTGCTTAAAAGCTCAAAGGTCTTATCTTCCATAGTATTAACCCCTCTGTGGCAAGTTCCGTTCATTCCATTTTATTCCCAAGTGTCATTATTATATCACAAGCCTCAAAATTTAAAAGGACTAAAATAGAAATTTGTTATGCTAAAAAGCACTATGTATATCATCCCTTTATGGCATCTGCCCGGAAGTCCTTGTAAAACCTTGTAATGATAAAAAATACAATTAAGGCCAAAAAGCAAATTACGGCACAAGCCTCAAAAATCAACCTTAATCCCGTCACTGCCGAGATGATTCCGCCAAGGTAGCCTCCTGCCACCGAGCTTAAGCCCATTAGAACAATAGCATTCATCATCTGCCCTCTGGTGCGAAGCTCCTTGGGGACACTAAAGCCCACATACTCAGTCAGACAGAGGTATAAAACCATATAATTCAGACCATGCAGCGCCCACAAAGGCACAATGGTCGCCGAATTTAATGATGTGGCATACAAAAACCACCTGATACCGTATGCGAGACCGCAAAATACAAGGATATTTGCTATGCCGAATTTTTTATACACCCTGTCAAATACAAGCATAAAGGGAAATTGGCTGAATGAACCGACCATTATTCCTATACCAAGAAGAGCTGTGCTTATACCCACCTCTTTGCTGTATATGGCGTGAAACGAACTAAAAAAGCCGAAGGTGCTGGAAAGTATGAAAGCGTAAGAATAAAACAGAACAAGTTTTTTGTCCTTGAACAATTCTAAAAAACCCGCCTGGTTTTCACTGTATTTATAACCCCTGACAGCAGGTATGAAAAACGAAATTACATATGCCAGTATTCTCAATGTAAAAAATACCGGAAAAATGTACCATATGTTATATGAGAAAATCCATCCCGCGACAGCAGCCATTATGGCATATCCCAAAGAACCTGCAAGCCTCACCCTTGAAAACTTGAAGCTGTATTTGCCGGCAAGTTCCAGTGTTATGGTATCACTCATGGGATTTATGGCATTGTGAAAAAAGCTGAATGCGATATTCGCAGCTATTATACTCCATAATGCTTTCCCGGCAAGGGGAATCAACCAGGTAGTCAGCGCTGACAAAAGAAGAATGGTTTTCAATACACCATTCTTCTTTTCAGATTTGTCACTGATGGTTCCCAATAAAGGCTGCGCGACCAGGGCTGTGCATGCCATTACCGCACTTATCAGCCCTATCTGGGAATTATCCAGATTTATGAAGGAATAATAAAGGCTGATATAGGAAATAAATCCTCCTCCTGCCATGAAAATCAGGGAGTAATAAACAGATATCATTAAAACCGTTCTATTATTATTCAAAGTAATCCAGTCCTCATAGTCAGATGATTATATAAATAAAGTGCTGCAAATAAGCATTATTCTACAACTACAGCCTGTTTCTGGGCTTTCAGGCATAACTCGGCGGCTTTGAAGGCATGCTCCTGAGTCATTGCGTTTTCCGTCCTGTTCAGACAATCCAGTATCAAGCTTCCGAAGTAAGGAAAACCAACCTGACCGTTGACGGAAAAGTTCTTTTCTTCACTGCCGTTTACAAGGAACAGCTGGTCTTTTCCTGAATCTCTTGCCACATCTATATACTTTCTCAATTCTATATAACCCTTTGTTCCCAAAATTATAGTCCTTCCGTCTCCCCAGGTTCTCAAACCGTCAGGAGTGAACCAGTCAACCCTGAAGTAATTGGTAGCACCGTTATCTCCAACCAGCATTGCTTCGCCGAAGTCTTCCAGCTCCGGGTACTCCTTGTGGCCGAAATTCGCCACCTGGCTTCTTACCACAGTCGCATCCTTTACGTCTGCAAAATACAGGTATTGCTCAATCTGATGGCTTCCTATGTCACAAAGGATACCTCCATACCTTGCCTTTTCATAAAACCACTGCGGCCTGCTCGGGGCATTCAGCCTGTGAGGTCCCGTCCCTATTACCTGGATGACCCTGCCTATTGCGCCGTCCTTGACAAGCTGACCGGCAAGCACCGCACATTCGACATGCAGGCGCTCACTATAGTATACGGCATATTTTTTGCCGGTCTTTTTCACTTTGGCTTTTGCCTGCTCCAGCTGCTCAAGAGAAGTCAATGGAGCCTTATCCGTAAAATAATCCTTGCCATGATCCATTACTCTAAGTCCCAGAGCACAGCGGTCCGCCGGGACTGCCGCCCCTGCGACCAGATTTATTGAAGCGTCATTTAGTACTTCATCCTCACAAGATGCTGCTTTTACTCCCGGATAAGCTTTAATGAAGCTCTCCACTTTTTTGGGATCGGGGTCGTAAACCCACTTCAATGTAGCTCCGGCTTCAATCAGGCCGTTGCACATCCCGTTTATGTGTCCATGATCAAGTGCAACCGCTGCAAAATTAAACTCTCCGGGTTTACAAACCACGTTGGCTTTTCCTTTAGGTGCATAATGCATTCCATCTGCGTTTTGCATATGTATTCCTCCTTGTATTAATTATTGTCAATTCGGACATCCTGCATGCCTGTATATGGAACCGGCAATATCAGGCATAAATCATATACCATCTCAAATTTCTCTTCACATGTTGCAGTTCCAATAATAAATATAACATATTTCGAAAGAAAGATGTTTATCTTTTTTGAATTAAAAATTCACAAATTGATTTGTCCAGCCCTTTATTGTATACTTTTTTTATTGGTCATATAAGGAGATGGGGGAAATTTATGGAACTGAAAAAAATTGCAAATATTGAGAAACCAGAAGCTGCAACAAAAAAATTCGATATCCTGGCTTTGTGGCATAGTTTCCATACCGACAGGGATTTCACACTGTTCCTCATATTCGGTATATTCAGCGGAATTGCCAATGGTATCAATTCACCCATATTCAACAACTTCTTAAGCGATATTTACCATCTGTCGGCTGATGCCAGAGGAGCCGTGGAATTCCCGCGTGAAATGCCCGGTGTTTTTATCATGGTAGTCCTTGGAGTTTTCTCTTTCCTTGGTGATATAAGGATGGCATCGATCGGGATGCTTTTAGCGGCTCTGGGAATGCTGGGGCTTGGCATGTTCTCTCCTACATACGCAACCATGCTCATATGGATGATGATCTTAAGCCTTGGTACCCATATAGTCATACCGTTGAACCCCGGTATAGGGATGAGCCTTTCAAAAAAGGAGAGCTTCGGGGCCCGCCTCGGGAGGTTCAATGCATACAACCTTGCGGCCACAATCATCGGCTATGGTATAGTATGGCTCGGCTTCAAGCACTTGAATTTCACATATCAGATAGCCTTTGTGATTGCTGCGGTTTTTTATGTAATCGCCGCTTTTGTTCTCGGGTTCATGAATCCAAAAAAGCCGGAGGTTAAAAAGGCAAAGTTCGTGTTCAGAAAGAAATATATCCTCTATTATGCCATGAGTGTGGTCAATGGTGCCAGAAAGCAGATATTCATGACCTTTGCCCCGTGGGTGCTTATCCAGGTATATCATCTTGACCCGCCGCTGTTTGCAATTCTCGGAGTGGTGATTTCCGTGGTCGGGATTCTGACAAGGACAATCATAGGCAAAGCCATTGATATAAAGGGTGAAAGGTTTGTTCTTACTGCAGAGGCTTTGATCCTTATAGTAATATGTGTCGGATACGCATTTGCTGCGGATTTTCTCCCTGTAAGCATCGCTGTTGTCATTGTATCCGCATGCTATATAATTGATAATTCCCTTAACGCCGTAGGAATGGCAAGATCAACCTATGTCAAAAAAATAGCCGTTCAGCCTGATGATGTCACCCCGACATTATCCGCAGGCACAAGCTATGACCATGTCATAGCCATGTCCATACCTTTCTTCGGTGGGCTGCTTTGGGCAAGCATGGGTTACAAATACGTCTTCATAGCAGCATCTGTTATCGCACTAATAAACCTGTTCATGGCAAGGAAAGTAAGGATTGAATAAATACAAAAATAATGCTTCTATTTAATCGATTAAATTGGTATAATATAATAAATTTCATAACTTACATTCTGTCAGTTATACTTCTCATTCATTTACACCCCTTGGCTTCAGCCTTGTTTTGAAATTCGACCTGCCAATATTGTGATTTATTTGTTTTATTCAAATATATTTTTCACCATATTATGGTACAAAACACATAAGGGGGTATAGAAATGTCAAAAGAGTACGATATGAAAAAACTTACCCGGGAGGTCAAGAAAGTTGCAAAGCAATATGGGGCAGCATTGGTTGGTGTCGCTCCCATAGAACGGTACGATATCTTTGAAAAGGCTCCAAAAGGTGCAGATCCCAGAGATTTTGTCCCAGGGGCGAAAGCCGTCATATCCATAGCAATGCCGGTATTGAATCCTGTTACAGATGCCCCTGCTTTTCTCATAGACAAGGAAACTGAAATGATACCGGATGTTGTAAAATATCAGTATATGGAGATGTTTTACAACCGCATGGGCCATGTGGTTCATGATGTTATGCTGGAGCACATCGGTCAGCTTGTAGGACAGTACCTTCTCTCAAAAGGTTATCAGGCGATGACATTTCCGACCACAGGACTTCATCCCAATGTAGAAGGCATGACGGATAAGGAAATCTGGGAAGGCCACTCAAAATTCGGCTACACATACGGCCCATTTTCACACAGGCATGCTGCCACAAGAGCAGGCCTCGGGGAATTCGGCTACAACAACATCGTACTTACAAAGGAATTCGGCCCAAGACAGCGTTTCAACTCAATTGTGACGGATGCTGAGCTTGTAGGTGATCCACTGATTACGGAGCCTATATGCCTGAGGGACAAATGCAACCTGTGCATCAAGGCCTGCATAGTAAATTGCATTACCATGCGTGATGATCCTGATGTAAAGGATTACCGCTCTGTGGAAGTAGTTGATAAAAACCAGATATTTATAGATACACCGGCAAAAACCGACCCCAGGATATGCAGAAGACGAAGGGATGACAGACCGGAATCGCCTGTACGCGGAGACTGCTCCAGGGTTTGCCCCATACCCATCAAGCGTTCCTTGCTGCCTAACAGGTTAAGAAAAATAGTCGAGGATGAGGAAAGCAGGAAGAAGGTATAGTTTTATTACAAATCTGCGTGATATGCACAAGCCCTTGAAAGCAGTTCAAGGGCTTTCAGTTTTTTTATGCATCTCAAACTTTATCCTGTAGCCCCGAAGCATCTTCTCATTTTACACCTTCACAAGCTTCCATTTTCCGTCCCTGAACCTGAAGTACACAACGATGGAGCGTGCAAGCTGGTCTATTACTCCCGCCAGACTTGCAGCCCATACACCGAAATGGAGGAATTTTATCAGTATGATTGCCAAAGGCACTCTTACAAAAACAATTCCCGATATCACTGCAAACAGCGGCCATTTAGTATCACCGGCACCCCTAAGGCCGCCAGACAGGACCAGCTGCGAATTCTGGAACGGAACCATGAAGGCTATTACCTTCATAAGAAGAGCTGTAAGTAAAATCACTTCCATGTCAGTCGTAAAAATCCTTGTTATGTAATATCCCCCGAAGAAGAAGCATGCACTTATGATCATCGATGCGGAAAGCGCAATCTTACGGAGCTCGTCACAATAGGCTTCAGCCATTTCAGGCTTTTTTGCACCAAGATTCCTCCCCATGAATGAGGTGGACGCCATTCCCAGAGCCAGGCTGAAATTGATTGAAAGTCCTGTTATGCTTTCACTTATCTGATATGCAGCAAATGAAACAGTGCCCAATTCTGCGACAACCATCGTAAAAATAACAAACCCCGTCCTTAATATGAGCTGTTCGACTGCTGCTGCCAGGCCTATATTCATTATGCGCTTTAACATCAAAAAGTCCAACCGGAATTTGTCCCTGATGGATACTGCTACCGGCAGACTGCTTGTTATGATGGTGTATATGGACAAAGCACACGCACTGAACTTTGCAAGGGTTGTAGCAATAGCTGCTCCCTCTATCCCCATTGCGGGTATGAACCATAGGCCATAAATCATTATAAAACCTGCCAGTACATTTACAATGTTGGAAATAATATTGTAGCGCATTGGCGATCTGGTATCCCCGGCACCTCTCAAAAGGGACGTCACTACTGTCGGAATTGCCTGGAATATTATGCCTACAGACATGTACTTCATATACATGCTGGCATAATCGACGGTATCATCCTGGGCTCCCATAGTTACCACTATCCACCTGGAGAAGCTAAAGCCCAGAATGCACAGGACAGAACCTGAAATAACAGCTATTATCAAGGCTTGAATGACAACCTTTTTGGCGTTCTCATAGTCCTTTGCACCGACAAACCTGGCAACCATTGCAGTAGCACCGACATTAAAAGCCTGAAAAACGGCAACGCTAACCATTACAGGCTGGTTGGTCAATCCGACTGAAGTTATGGCATATGCTCCCAGATGCCCAACCATCGCAAGGTTTATGATGGAAATCATCGAAACCAGCATCAGTTCTGCAATGCAGGGCCAGGTGAATGACAGGATAGATTTTCGTAGTTCCGCTCTGGACAATACTTTCTCAGCTTGAAGGCTTTCATTTTTAGAAACACAAATCTGATTTTCTTCAATCATTTAAACACCAGTCTTTTCTATAAAGAATAAACCCCTATATTGCATGAAATAAATCAGTCATTATGAATATATGCTTTACTTATACGTATAAGCATTTTTTGAAGCTGGAATTATTATAGTTCTTTTGTTTTAAAAAGTAAACATAGGTGAGATATGGTAT
>CALMWN010000018.1 GCA_937873555.1 uncultured Clostridia bacterium | reverse complement strand
GAAACCTTACCCATCTTCATGGCAGCTACAGCAATGAGGGAAACAATCACCGGTCTTATCCCTTTCAACGTTGCCTGTATGTAATGGTTATCCTGAATAGAATTAAAGAGGGAAGCAAGTACCAGGATGATTACAAAAGTCGGTATTACAATACCGATCATAGCTGCCAAGGCACCAGCTATCCCATTTACGTGGTATCCTATGAATATGGCCGAATTGACTCCTCCCGCTCCAGGTACCGACTGGGATGCAGCAAGGATATCCGCCATTTTCTTATGATCCATCCATTTCTTTTTTTCTACAATTTCTTTCTCCAGTATCGGTATCATTGCAAAACCGCCGCCAAAGGTAACAGGGGATATTTTGAAGAAAATTAGGAAGATTTCCACAATCTTTGAAACATTCAAGCTTATATTTATCTTGTTCATTTAAATTACCTTCTTTGAAAAATTATAGAGAACAATATAGTGCTTTATATATAGGCAGAACCGCAGTTTGCTAATGGCTACACGGTTTCCTTACCCAGATGGTAATCCATAATCAGAGCTGCCGAGCCTACTACAACGGCATCCTCATTGAAAACTCCCCTACTGAATACGATATTGGGATGAAATTTAGATATTTTTTCTTTAGCCGCTAACACAGTTGCTGCATATAGGGGCTCACAGGCATGTATTGCATTTCCTCCAATGATGACAAGCTCAGGATTAAGAATATTGATGATGTTAGCGAGCCCGATACCAAGATAGTAAGCGGTATCGGAAACAACCTTCATGCCATTCTCTTCCCTGGAGTTGACAGCTTCGCAAACATTTTCCCAATAAATTTCCTTCGACTTGCGTTTTTTCTGAGAAGATGTTTTCCCACTTATCAGATTCTTATAGCTTTCGATCATCCCGGGAATAGAGGCATAACTCTCAATACATCCCTGATTTCCGCAGTAACACTTCCTGCCGCTGGGCTCCACAATGATATGCCCGTAAGCATCCTCATTGTTTGCTTTATCACTGATTAATTCACCGTCAGCTATCATTCCGTACCGCAATCCTACTCCCAAAAGAACATACAATATGCTTTTAAAGCTTTTGCCGGCATTGTGCCAGTATTCTGCCAGTACCGCTGCATTTACACCATTATTTACTACAACAGGAAGCCTCAGCTTTTTCTGAAGAAACTGTTTGATGGGGAAATCATTCCATTGATCATTGATGAATCCTTTCGAGTCCTTAATCACACCATTCATCTTGTCCAGTGGACCTACCGCACCTACTCCAATGCCAAGAATTCTATCCTCTCCGATTCGTTTGAAGCTTATAATATTCTTTATGTAATCGGCTACTTCATCCAATAAATCCGATGGATTTGTGTCTCCTGTAATTTCGAGACAACTTTGATTAATGATTTTAAGACTTAAATCTGTTAACGCAACCTTTATTACTGTTCTGGACAGTTCTATTCCTACGAGATAGTAAGCATCAGATTTTATCCTGTACAAAACCGGCGGACGTCCTCCGCATGATTCACCCATTCCTGTTTCTTCAATCAAACCCATGGAAAGCAGGTCTCCTATCGTTCTATCCAGTGTGGTGCGTGGCAGCCTCGCTGCATCCTGCAGATCTGTTTTTGCGATTTTATTGCATTTTCTTATTAGGTTATATATTTCTTTAGCATGTACTGTCCTTGCAGAATGATTAATAAAAAAATTATTTAGCATGATTCAGTTCAACTTCTTTCCGTTTTAACAATAAGTAGTCAAGCTTTTTACTGAATTTATTAAAACTTATATTAATTATAATTATAATACTATATACTTATTTCCACAATGGTTAAATGTATTTATTTTTAATTTACTTATATAGACTGGTGCGGTAAAAAGTAAGGGACCGTAAAATATCACAAAGGCTTACCAAGCAATAAATGCAGGGGTAGAATACTTATTATTACAGTTAAATAAGTACTTTAGAGGCAAATTACTTCTGTATTACTTAAAAAACAAAGTGCCAATCAACATTGCGTAAATTGGCACTTATAATCATACTATAGATTTATTTGTTGTGAAGAGCAGTTGTCCGAATAATTCTGGAAGATCGATTAAAAAATTACCACTCCAAGTACGCCGGCACCAACAATCATAAAAATAGGTTGTATTTTGGTTTTTTTAAGAAACAGGAATGTAGTTAATACAATCACTACACTTTTTACTTCAAATAGGTTCACACCTAAAGCTGAGATATTAAAACCTTTTTCGATCAGTTTGCCGGGTACTGCACCTATGATACTATTTTTCAAAGCAATACTGACGGCTGCATACAGGATAATCCCTGTAATAACCGGTCTTAAACCATATAGAACCGCTTTAACTTTGGGATGAGCATAGATTTTGAAAAAAAATGTCGCTACAATAATGACTATTAAAGCACAAGGCACTGCAATTCCCAGAAATGATGCAACTGCTCCCGGAAAGCCTGCAACCTTATAACCAAAGCCTACTGCTGCATTTACAGCTACAGGCCCCGGTGTCATCCCGGCAATGGCAACAACATCCGTCAATTCAGAAGCTGTAGCCCAATGATTTGCTTCTGAAGCCTTAATCAGACTGGGTATCATGACATACCCTCCGCCAAAAGCAAATACACACAACTTTGCAAACATCAGACCCAATTTGAATAACATCATCATAAAGGTTCATCTCCAACATTATAATTAAAAATTCTTTTCTTTCTCCTGCATGATAACTCCCGAATTCCGCCTCGCTTTTATGATCATTTTAACGGAGGATATGACTACTCCTGCAATAGCTCCCGATACAATAAGCGGAATAGGATCTATTTGTAAGAACATGGAGCAGCAGAAGGTCACAATCATAATACCTATACAGGCTTTATCCTCCAATGCTGTTTTTCCCATTTTATAGCTGGCATAAGCTACCAATCCTACAATCGCTGGATAAATACCCCTAAAAGCGGATTTAACTGAAGGATTATTATTAAATTTCATAAAAACGACAGAAAGTGTTAAAACAATGATGACTGAGGGAGTCAAATTACCAAGCAAGGCAAAAATTGCACCCGGAATTCCTGCAACTGAATATCCCACAAATGCGGATGAGTTCAAACCGATAGCCCCAGGAAGGGATTCAGATACCGCAAAAATATCTATAATCTTTTGTTTATCCACCCATTTTTTATCTTCCACTACTTCACGCTCAATCAACGGGATCATAGAATATCCGCCTCCGAAGCTGATACTTCCCAATTTAAAAAATGCTATATAAATTTCCAGCAACAATTTAAACTTTTTCTTCAACATGAATTCCCCCCTGATTAATTTTATCAATGTAATTTTCTTTTCAAGTTCTGCTTTCTCTTTATTCCATTCTGGCCATTAGTATGTAAAAAAGGACATAATTAAAATCCCATTCATATAAAGCCAATATTCATGTTCCATAATAAACACAAGAGTGCAACTTCACCTCATATAGCCAATAAAGCGCTACCACTTGTGTTTAGAGCATTCCTGAATGGCAAAATACTTTCTTTCCCATTTTGGCGGACTAGAGTTATAGCTTATTCTTTATAATTATCATATCATATAATTTCCATTTTGGGAAGAAGTGCTTGAAATTTTTCTCTTAATTTATATCTGTATAACCATTTGTATGATCAGTATATCCACTCTTATTTTTACAGTATCGATTTCCTTTTCCATCAAGAATTCCATCTCAACACCTTCGTTATACCTATTCCAGCACCCTGCTGCCCAGGTAGTATTCCACAACCATCGCAGCCGCCCCTATTGCAATGGCATTGTCTCCAAAAAATCCGCCTTTGCTGAATACTGTCCTGTTGCTTTCTTTCATATATATTTTCTTGACGGCAACCTCCTGGCAAACATCATAAAAGAAATTTGAATTGGTTACCAAAGGTCCGCTTAATACGACCATTCCGGGGTTCAACATGTTGATGTAGTTCGCCAGTCCCGCTGCAAAAATCATTGCCGCCCCGGCAAGCACCTCTCTTGAAAGGCTGTCATTTCCTTCTGCAGCTTTACAGATATCGATATATGATATCTCCTCCACCGGTTTTGTTATGACTGAATATCTACCTTTTTTAACTTCTGCTCTGAATTTTTTTAATATGGAATGTATGGAGCAATAACACTCTATGCAGCCATAATTGCCGCAGCTGCATGACTCCCCGTCTACATCGATCACAATATGGGCAAAAGCATCCTCTGTGCTGTTCACAGTCCTGACAATAACCCCTGATGAAATAACCCCTGTCCTTATGCCTATACCACAGTTGAAATATGCAAGGCTCTTGAAATTACTCCCGTCGCCGAAAAGATACTCAGCCAGAGCAGCTGCATTTGCACCATTATCAATAAATACAGGAAGTCCCAATTCCTTTTGGAGAAGTTCCTTTACAGGCACATCTTTCCAACCCGGGGCTGGAAAGTTTTCGGGACAAAGTATGACTCCTTTTTCCCTGTCCAGAGGTCCTACTGTCCCAATTCCTGCTCCTATACACTCATTGAGGCTTATTCCTATAGAGAGCATGCAGCTTTTCACAGCTTCAGCCGTTTTTGTAAATGTTATTTCCGGAGTACAGCTTTCATCCATGGGGAACTGCACTTTACATAGTATTTCCGCTTTGAGATTGGAAACAATAACTTGAGTATAGGTCCTTGAGATATCAATCCCAATAACATATCCTGTTACCCTGCTAACATCATATAAGGCAGGCTTGCGTCCTCCCGAAGATTCTCCCGTTCCGATTTCCAAAATGAGCTTTGCATTTTCCAATGGCTCCATGAGCCTGTTCAGGGTACTTAATTTAATGCCGGTAATAAGTATCAGCTCACTCTTGGAAATCGGACCTTTTTTCTGGATCAGGTCGAAAACGAGCTTTTCTTCATTATTCAAGCCTTTCAATATCCCATCAATAGTATCCATATCATACTCCTTTGCAACTCTTTATTGCTATTTTATCAGGCTTTGTTTCATCTTGGCAAGAAGTTTTAAATTTTTAGCTCGCCAAAAGACTACACAGCACAAAAGGATGATAAACCTACAGCAACGGAAGGTCAATTAATACTACGTGGTGTCTATTTGTCGGTTCCGCTACGAACATAAAATTGGAGCGGAATAATTAATTTATTCAGTATCCTCATATAGCACTACTGCTTTCATAATTCACCTTCTAATCAACTCAATTTTTTTGATTTAATTTTTTATCTTCATTTTTTACCTATATTATCCATGGACATCCCTTTAAAAAGAGCAAACCACATGATTATTTGTTTTAATGTTATCTGGAGATATGTTGACTTCCAATCTTATGTTGTATTTGCAATGCTTATTCCCACTACCGCTCTGCAACCACCCCATATTGGAAATGAAGTACTTTAAGGTAATAAACTTGGGATTCTTTTCATCAAGCCTAAGACCTTCTCTTCAATTATCTTAGCAGTTTTTATAAATTCACTTTTATCTTTTCCGCTTGGGTCTTCAAGTCCCCAATCCTCTCTATGCTTGCATGGAAGAAACGGGCAATTCACATTGCACCCCATAGTTACTACTATATCTACCGGCGGTATATCTGTAATCAATTTTGACTTTTGGGTATCATTCATATCAACCCCGTAAAGCTCCTTTATTACTGCAACTGCATCCTGGTTAATCTGTGGTTTGGTTTCAGTCCCAGCTGAATAAGCCTCAAAGCTTTCAACTGCAATTAACTTGGAGATTGCCTCTGCCATCTGAGACCTGCATGAATTATGAACACAAACAAATGCAACTTTTATTTTCTCTGGCATATATTAAACCCCTTTCTCAAGACCGTGTTTTAGCAAACCGTCTTCATTATAATATTTACCTTTAAAAAAGAGTGCGGCATTCACTAATGCTATCATTACTGGAACTTCAACCAATGGCCCGATAACAGCAGTAAATGCAACATTGGAAGAAATGCCGAATACAGCTACGACAACAGCTATTGCCAATTCGAAATTATTACTTGCTGCCGTAAAAGCCAAAGTTACTGTCTGATCATATTTAAAGCCACCTCTGAATGACATATAGAAACTTACAAAAAACATGACTGCAAAATATATTAGAAGTGGAATTGCAATTCTAATAACATCAATGGGATTTTCAATGATTTGTTCCCCTTTAGTAATAAACATGATTACAATTGTGTACAAAAGTGCCGCCAATGCTAACGGAGAAATCATAGGTATAAAGACTTTTTCATACCACTCTTTTGTCTTGTTCCTTATCAATCCAAACCTTGTTATAAATCCTGCGGCAAAAGGTATTCCTAAATAAATAAGAACGCTTTTTGCTACTTCCCACATCGAAACCTCTATGATTTGCCCTCCCCATGAAAGGCCCAGCCATTTGGGAACAAGTGTAGCAAACAAATAGATATAAACAGTATAAAGGAGTATCTGAAATATGGAGTTCAAAGCCACCAAAGCAGCACAGTATTCATTGTCACCCTTTGCTAGTGTATTCCACACTATAACCATTGCAATACATCTTGCCAAGCCGATTATAATCAATCCAATTGCAAAACCCGGTTTATCTCCAAGGAGCAATAATGCCAAGCCAAACATTAAAATGGGTCCTACAATCCAGTTCTGAATAAGTGAAAAAGTAAATACCTTTTTGTTTTGTACAACCTTGCCTATCTCCTCATACTTTACCTTTGCAAGAGGCGGGTACATCATAACAATCAGTCCGATTGCGATCGGCCATGATATTGTGCCTGTACTGAAATTCCCCAGAGTCTTTGCCATTTCAGGGAAAATGTAGCCACCTAAAACTCCAATTGCCATTGCTATGAATATCCACAATGTTAAAAACCTGTCCAAAAAAGATAATTTCGCTCTACTTTCATTGTTCACAAAATATTCCCCCATATAATTTCATTTCAACAACATCCGCTGCTACTGTTCCCACCTGAACAATCACAACTTGGTTCATTACCAGTCAGCCAACCCATTATTATTGCATAAGCACAACCCACACCCGGTTTTACTTCTATTGCATTAAACGGACAATTCTTTGCACATGCGCCGCATTCCATACATCCGTCCTTGTCTATGATTTCGGATTTCCCATTTTGCAAATCAAACACCTTGTGAGGACAAACTTCAATACATTTTCCACATCCGGTACATTTATCCGAATCCATCTTTAGTGTAGCAACATTTTTCAAATACCGATTCTTCATAACGTTCCTCCTTAAAGCCTTAAAAAGCTGTTAACCAAAATCAGAATTGTCCCTAAGCTTATAGATAAAGCAATTGCAGGTACTGCTACTTTCATTTCCTTCAAAACACCTGACAATGAAGTATATGTTGACGAACCTGTAAAGTTCATAGCATAAAATGCGGAAATCGAAGGCAACACCAACAAATATCCCAACCCTCTGATTAAGCTAAATGAAGGTGATATTGTCCACCCATTCAGTATATTTACAGCAACTGCCCACAATAACCCTATAAGCCATCCTTTCCAAGCAAATGCCCTACCAGGAATCCAGGGAAGCAGTACCGGAGTTATAACGCATCCTATTAATAAAGCTCCCACATATGCATAAAAATCAGTTATCCCAAAAGGGTTAGCAGCAATGAGGTTTAATAAAAAGAGTATGCCTAAAACTATTAAAGAAGGTCAATTTGTAATTAGCAGTCACCAGTATGGAAGAATCTTTATTGGGAGTTCCCACAGCAGCAGGATTTCTCTTTTACAAGAGATGTTGAGCCCTGGAGGTTGGATGCTTTAATTTTAGGCCTGACCTTTATCGTTTTGGCTTTTAGGCCGCTATTATCAGAACCACAGCAGCTTTTATTCTCCAAGCTTTTCACCTCCTGTCAACAAGCATTCACAGCTTGAAAGCTTGCTTTTAATAGTAGAAATTTTCTGAAGCATTAACTTGTCATTGATGAATTCCGCATCACCACTCATCCAATCAGGCAAAAGCGAAAGAATGCTCATTAAGTGCTTTGTATATTCATTCTCATCAATTCTATAGTAAATCCACTTTCCTTCTCTTCTATCTTTTATAATTTTTGATTGCTTGAGGATTGCTAGCTGCCGTGATACCCTCGGCTGCGACATATCAAGAGCTGCAAAGATTTCACATACACACAGTTCATTGTTCAGTAGAAGCAGTAAAATGCGCAATCTCGTTTTATCTGAAAGAATGCTGAATAAGTTTAGCAAATCATCCATTTTTTCGTATCTCCTTTTATATCATCATATATACATATAATTATATGATTATTAAATAAAAATGTAAATAGTAGAGTAGGTCGGTGGGAAAATTAATTTTCCCACCTTCCTCTTCATCAAACTGTGCATGCGATTCTCCCGCACACAGCTTTCCGATATTCTTCTTCCGTCAGCATTCGCTAAACTGCAAACTGAAAAAGGGAAACAAGCCATTCAACAACAGCAATCACAGAATTTTAGTTCACCTATGCAATAACTCAACTGAAAATGGGCTGAATGTGACTTCAGGAGCTGTTCAGCCCGTCAAACTCTATTGTTGTGTAATAACTGCAGGGTTATACATCAACCTTTGTATTATAAGGCTCAAGTTGCGCTATGACCTGAACATTCCTGTTAATTTCTTCCCGTATCTTTCCCTCAATATTATGAATTACCTTATGAGATTCTTCAACACTCATATGATTTACTGAATCGCGACTATCATTCTACATTAATCAGTCAAAGTTAACACAAAGCCATAAAAGAACATATTCTATAGAGATGGCACAATCAGGAGGAAATAATATGTTCGAAAAAAAAACAAAACAGCCCATTGAGGTAGTAGATATTACTAGTCCCGCAATGAATTCCATGTTGGGAAGATATTTTATCGGTCAAACCGGGACGCTAAATTTTGGTAATAAATATGATGCCTGGGGCGGTATAATAAATCCAAATAATTCAGGAGTTAATCTCTATTTTGACATTTTTACTATTACGAACTTTTCGCCTCAAAGTTTTACCGGAGAAATTTGGCTGAACGCCAGGTCGCCAAGGAAAGCCACAGTCTCCTCCACCGTTACTCCATCAAATCAGGCTATTTCTCCACCTCCACGGCCAAAAGCCATAATGGAATATGCCGATTATATAACAGAACCGCTGACAAAAGGTGTGAATATTTTCGGTAGAATTGTTGCCCCAAATTCCACCCTTGTAAGTGACTCACACAGAGGCTCAATAATTATAGCGCCCGGAGGCTCATTTTCAATACTTCTGAAATCACCGGGACAGCAAAACATCACTGGAACAATCGTATTGACCTGGTGGGAGGAAAAAATCCGATGAATTAGTTTATTTGTGTTCAGGAGGAGATCAGCTATGAAATTCGCATTCTTGAAAAAAGAAAAGCAGCCCAAAGAGGTTATCGTATTGTCAGATGCTGTTTATCATTCGTACCTGGGGGAATACTTTCTGGGTCAAACAGATATGATAACCTTCAGGGATTCTTATAATGGCTGGGGAGCACTGATCAACCCAGTAGACTCAAATGTAAATATGTTTTTGAATGCTTATACTATTTCTAACTTTGCAAGTACACCATTAACTGCTGAAGGCTGGTTAAGCAGCGTACTTCCCGGGAAAGCAAAAGTATCCACATATTTTGCCGCCGGGAACCAATCCATAGCTCCATCACCCGTACCCAAGGTTAAAATCCAAAATGCAAGCATGGTATCAAGAACACCGACTGGCGGGACGTATACATTTGTGAGAAGGGTGGAACCGAACGAAACACTTACAAAGCATGACTTCCAAGGCATGTATATTATTCCTCCCGGGAGTTCCTTTGCTTTATTCTTTTTATCTCCAGGTAAAGAGCATGTACAGACCAGAGTAGCCTTCGGCTGGTGGGAAGAAAATATGATTTTATGAAGTCTATGAAAGGAGTGAGCAATATGTATATTAAGTATCCATGTCCATATTACGTTAACACACCAATATATAAATCGCCCAATACATATAATATTCAAAAAATGTATCCATGTTACTATTTGGCCAGCACACCAATTTGTAACTCCCATTTTGATAAAAACGAAAGCTCTAGAAATTTTATCTCAATATTAGAAGAACGGGGTTTTATTGTTCAGGAAGGAAAAATAAGCTATGTAGATATACTAAAGTTGTGCAGCGAAGGTAAAGTTGACTCTTGTTTAGGTAACAACGTAGGTGCTCCATATGCAGCCTGCTTCCTTCCGCCAGCCCCCAACCAGAATCCATCAGAAGGACAGGAGCCTCCAATAGAATATAGTCCTGATAACCCCAACAATTATCCAGCCAATATTGACTATATATCGCCTGGATTTACCTATAAGCTGCGACCTGATGAGGCTATTGTATTAATTGGAAGGACACCTCCTCCTGCCTTGTATTATTGCTTTCGAAGTTATCTCGGATTTATTGAAAATAAACCAGAAAAAGACTACAGCGGATATATTACGGCTGGTAATGATTATACTGGCTTTTACCACCAAATCTTTGCCAGTCTAGGTGACCAATTAAATAACTATAACATCTGGACTGATAATACTCCAAAGGGAGCGCCTGGAAATGCATTTAACAGCTCCACAATCATCATTAGCACTGCTGACAGGAACATAAACAAACAAATCCGTACTGCTCTAGGTATAGCCGGGTATAGCCAGGACATTATGAATGATGACAATATCCCTATTGAACTGGTTAACATGGGACTGGAAGCGGGAAAGGATACCTTCATATTTATGATGAGGATCGCATTATGGGCACAGCAAAATATAGGCAACCAATATCTTAATAATATTGATAAATTTATTAAGGTATTCCGCATTACACCTAAAATTCCTCTCCCTAATCTAGCCCCCTGGCCGGTACCAACCCTTAAAATTAGGGAAACAGGCATTACCGAATATCAGGTTGTCCCTAACTCCAGGCGTGATTTTGATCATCTCCGAAATGAGATTATTAAAAAATATGGAGGTACAGAGTACGATCATGTGGATCTGAATTTAACTATCGGGATTCCTGATAATTATGATGCTATATTGCGGGATGTTAATGTTTATGGGGACAATAGAGATGCCGTGTATTTTAAAACAGAAGATTTCCAATTAACAAGTGATGATGATTTTGTGATAGTATATGGCATCAATCACGAACGAACCGGAAAAGCAATATATTCCAATGCAAGTTTTTACGGGGCAGAGCTGTTTAATGGAGTCGCCGGAGCCTTCAGTACAGTTCAATTTCCGGATACTGCCATAGAATATTTCCCTGAAGGGTATGAAAACGCCGGATACTATTATGTATATAAAATGGCAAGAAAAGCTGATGAAGACAATGTTGTTATTATACCCTACAGCACAGGGAACCCACTTGGAAAAGCATACGGAGTTGATAATAATCAGGACGCTCGTATAGTCTTTAGAGTTTATTTGGATAAAATAGCTATGGTTGGCCCATACATTTTTGATGTCATATGGAATCGCGCAATCCTTTTTACTAAAAAGAAAAAAACGCATATGTACAATAAAAACAATTAATATTAAGAAAGGAAAAAGTTTGGAATAAAAAACAGCACCTTTATTCCAAACTTTTTCGCCTGAGGGAACATAAAAAATTCTCTACAACCTCTCTATCAATGCAACACTCTCCACGTATAACGTTCGCGAGAACATACTTACTTTGTACAAGCTAGGGTTATGCAGGCTTGAACTGCAAAATCCTGTGATGCGCTATTCTCAACGGCTTTAGGCTATATCTGGTTGCTTAGTATTACTTTAGTATTACAATAAAAACCATGGCTTCTAAGTAAAGTTTATGATCCTTTTTAAGTAGTGTCAAGTGAGTTTCAATAATTCGAGCCAAGGAATATTGGTACGTAGCCTTTTTTAAAAGCATATGGAAATATCGTCCATGTTTCAAAACAGCTCCCTGATCTCCTCTGCTCTAAGCCCTTTGAAGAAGCTCTCCCCGGGCCTTATAATACTTTCGGCCAAATCCCGCTTCCTTTCCTGAAGCCTTCCAATCTTCTCCTCAATTGTACCCTCCGTAAGCAGCCTGTAAACCTGCACGGAATTTTTCTGTCCAATTCTGTGGGCTCTGTCGCTGGCTTGGTTTTCTACAGCAGGGTTCCACCAGGGGTCAAAGTGGATTACAACGTCTGCCTTCGTAAGATTAAGGCCGGTTCCGCCGGCTTTCAACGAAATAAGGAACACAGCTTCCCTGTCGCTGTTGAAATTGTCAATTTCCATAAGCCTTTCCTCGGTATTCATAGTGCCGTCCAGATAGTAATGGTTTACTCCTTTGCTCTCCAGTTCATCCCTTATGATCTTC
Source organism: uncultured Clostridia bacterium (assembly GCA_937873555.1). Lineage (GTDB taxonomy): Bacteria > Bacillota > Clostridia > Acetivibrionales > CALMWN01 > CALMWN01. The sequence continues at coordinate 2,351 of CALMWN010000018.1, read as the reverse complement.
AGTATTCTAGTAAATTGGGAAAACAACAACACACTGTGGCCTGAATCAATTGATTCAGTTATAATTTCCTTGGCAGCCTCAAGCTTGCCGCTTCCACCATCATAATCCTCCAGGAATGTGCCCGGATGAGCGCAAATCTGCCTAAGCCTCGTCAACGCCGCCAGTATTTCCATTTGAATACCTTCAATTCCATACTCATCAAGCCTTGGCAAAAGCTCATTTTTGAAATCCTTGTAGTACGCTGCATAAAGCTTTTTCTGCTCCTCGGTCATAGGGCAGATGAAATTGGATTCAATCTTATCGGGAAGCTCGCCAAGCACATCCTTCTTTAACCTTCTTATCATAAAGGGCCGGATCATGGCAGACAATTCATTGAGCTTGTCTGCATTCCTTTCTCTTACTATCGGCTCCTCGTAGCTGCTTGCGAATTTGCTCCTGCTATACAGATATCCCGGCATGATGAAGTCAAAAATCGACCATAATTCCGTCAGCCTGTTTTCAATTGGTGTTCCTGTCAGAGCAAAGCAGCATCCCGCCTTTAAACTCTTCACACTGTTTGCATTAAGGGTCATGGGGTTCTTGATGTTCTGGGCCTCGTCTACAAACACATAAGAAAACTTCACTTTTTTATAGTCTTCAACATCATTCCTCAATGCCCCGTAAGAGGTTATTACCAAGTCGCTATTAGCGCAGGTATTTATGAGCATTGTCCTCCTGTCCTTGGAGCCGGTAATCATAAGTACTTTAAGCCCCGGTACAAATTTCTCCGCTTCCCTCTGCCAGTTGTAGACTACGGATGTGGGAGCCACAACAAGACACGGAAGCTCCCTGTTCTTTTCCGATGCGATAAACACCAGCGACTGCAGCGTTTTGCCAAGGCCCATGTCATCGGCAAGAATGCCGCCAAAAGAATATCCGGCCATGGTTTTCAGCCATTTCACACCTGTTGCCTGGTAATTTCGTAGAATTCCATCCAGGCCTTTGTCAAGAGTGACCTCAATTTCTTCCGGAATTGCCATATTTTTCATAATGCAGCCAAGCCTTGAATCCACGGACACGTTATCAATCCCATTTTCCTTCATATACCTGTCAATATACATGCACCGGTTCAGAGGGATTTCAAAAAGACCGTCCTTCAAGCTGCTTTTGTCTATTTCAAGGCTGTTTAGCAGGTTTATAAGCTTGCTGCTCTCCACATTGCTAAGATTAATGATTGGCCCGCTTCTTAATCTGTAATATTTCTTTTTGCTGCTTATAGCATTGAGAAGCTCCAGAAGCTCTTCATCGGTTATGCCCTCAAGGTTTATATTCATATGGATGACAGACCCGTCCTCCGAAAGACCCATTCCCATGTCAACGCTGCTCAGGTTCTTCACATACAACTTCTTGAAATCCTCGGAATAATAGACCTGAGCCTCCTTTTTCAACCCCTTCAGGTAATCTGTCAAAAGCGTCATGATTTTCTCAATGTCATCCAAAAGGAACAGCCGTCCATTCTCCCTGAACCCAAAAACCTTCAGCTCGTCAACGACTTTCTTCTCACCGGCAAGCTCCCTGAAGCTCCTGTCTGCTTCCATCCCATCCAGGGGATTTATCACCTTGTCTCCGTAACAGAATTCGACTTTTGAGACAATACCCCGGGGAGCCACATCAAAATACACCTTTGATAGAAGGCTGCTTTCTGAAATTGCCTTTTGAACATCCTTATCCATGGTAATTCCAAGAGCATCTCCAAACCTATCAAGAAAGTTTTTCACAAAAAATCTTTTTTCGGCCGGGGAAATACGGAAAGCCACTTTATTTTCATTATTTCTAAAGGGATACAGATTCATGATGAGCTCCCTTTTTGATTCAGAAAGCTTTGCAATAAGACCTTTTTCTTTAAACATGAGATACGTAAAGCTTTTATCAATAGTCAGAAAATCTCCATGTTCCGAATAATCAATGAGAAGAAGAAGTGAACCTTCTTCTTCAGACAAAGACACTTTGAGATCAATATCATCCACAAAGGCCACATGGTCTGACTGCTTGTGAAAGCTTATCTGCCTTATGTCCTGCCACGTGAAATCCAAGAGCCTATCCGTTTCCTGTCCGTTGATAAATGCCGTATTGCCCGTAAAATCATCCTGCCGTGTATCCCGCAAATTGTACAGGAACTCCAGAAATATCCTGTCCGCCTTTTCAAAATACATCCTGGCAGGCTCATATATGAAATTTTTACTGAAATGATAATCCAGCCTGCCCTCTACCGCATCCAGAAACTGCCCTATGTCGCCCACCCGGTACATTTTCTCAAGTCCTGCAAAGAGCCCAAGGGACAAAAAGTCCCCTTCAGGCTGGAAGTTTATAAG
>CALMWN010000017.1 GCA_937873555.1 uncultured Clostridia bacterium | reverse complement strand
AGATAATAAGGGTAATTGATGCTTCAAAGCTGGAGAATAAGGACATTGATGCAGTTAACCGGCATGATGTTGCAGAATGTATATTAAAAGCCGATAAAGCCATTTCTTTCGATGAAGCCAGGGATATTGCGCAAACCAGCAGGTTTGTAATAGTAGACAATTATGAAATAGCAGGCGGCGGTATAATCATCGAGGCTCTTGAAGACAAGCAGAGCTGGGTCAGGAACAAAGTACTTTTAAGGAATTACAAATGGGAAACCAGTGATATCACAGATGAGGAGAGAGCGGAAAAATACAATCAGAAATCAAGGCTTATTATAATTACCGGGCCTAAAGAAGTAGACAAAAAGAAAGTAGCAAAGGCACTGGAGAGAAGGCTTTTTGCAGACGGGAAAATAGTTTATTTCCTTGGCATAGGGAATGTATTGTACGGTCTGGACGCCGATATCAAGAAAGAAGGCGGCAATCACCGGGAGGAACATATGAGGAGACTGGCAGAGGTCGCACATATTTTACTGGACGCAGGTGCGATTCTCATTGTTACAGCTATTGACCTGACACAGGACGATCTGGAGATCATAAAAACTATAGTAAACCCCGATAAAACCAGTGTGGTATGGCTGGGGGAAAATATTAAGACCGATATAGCCTGCAATCTTCAGCTGCCGTCCGGAGACGACATTGAAAATTCAGTGAATAAAATAAAAGGGATTTTACAGGATAAAGGGATTATTTTTAAGCCGGATTGAGGGTTGAGGGCTATTGGCTGCTGGCTACTGGCTGATAGCTTAAGGCTGATAAGCGTACAGCGCTTGTTGGGACGGACTCCGTCCGTGCTGAGAGTAGATGCTTTAGGGATTAAAGCTGAAAAGTCATCAGCCTTCAGCAATCAGCTCTCAGCTATCAATCATCAACTATCATCTATCAGCCAACAGCCAACAGCCAACAGCCAATAAAGAGGAAAGTGGATGATGAAGAACTTGGATGAAAGAAAAAACCTGTCGTGGGACAGGAGTAAAGTGTCCTACGAAGACAGATGCGGGATTTTGAAGCAAAAGGGATTGGTTGTCTGGTTTACCGGGTTATCCGGTTCAGGTAAGTCTACAATTTCTGCAGAAGTTGAATATGAACTGTTCAAGAGAGGTAAGGCTGCTTATAGATTGGATGGAGACAATATAAGGCATGGATTGAATTCTGATCTTGGCTTTTCTGAAGAGCACAGAAATGAGAACATCCGCAGAATTACCGAAGCGGCTGCCTTGTTTAAGGATGCAGGTATTATTACTCTTGTTTCAGTAATTTCCCCTTACAGAAGAATGCGGGAGTTTGCAAGGGAGAGGATAGGCCGGGACAGCTTTGTGGAGGTTTATGTCAAGGCAGATATTGAGACATGTATTTCGAGAGATCCGAAAGGGCTTTATAAAAAGGCAGCTAATGGTGAAATATCAAATTTTACCGGGATATCATCAGTTTATGAAGAGCCGCAAAACCCGGAAATTATACTGGATACCGGAATTTTATCTGTCAAAGACAGCAGCGGCTTGATAATTAATTATATATTGAAACGTACTTGAATTATTAATTCACAAAAGAGTACTATGTTTAGAGGATTTGTATGTACAATTCAAACCTTATCTCCATCATCATCCTGAACTGGAACGGCAAACATCACCTTGATGAGTGTCTGAATTCCGTATTACAGCAAACATATACAAACTACGAAATCATACTGGTCGACAATGGATCAACCGATGGTTCACAGGAATTTGTCAGGACAAATTTCCCTTCCGTGAACCTTATTTGTCTTGACCGGAATTACGGCTTCTGCGGCGGGAACAACCGCGGATTTGAAGCCGCAAGGGGTGAGTATATAGTCCTGCTCAACAATGATACTGTAGTTGAGCCTGACTGGTTGGAGAAGCTGTATGAGTGTGTGACGTCCGACCCGGAGGTAGGATTTTGCGCTTCGAAAATTGTATCTTACTGCGACAAGTCCTTACTGGATGCTGCAGGAGACGGTTACTCCATATGCGGTGCCGGCTTCAAGCGTGGATACCTGGAGAACAGGGATAAATACAATGAAACAGGATATGTATTTGGCGCCTGTGCAGGGGCGGCCATATATAAAAAAGAAATGCTGGACAGGATAGGTTTTCTGGACGAAGATTTTTTTGTGGCATATGAGGATGCCGACCTAAGCTTCAGGGCACAGCTGGCAGGCTATAAGTGCAGGTACGCGGCTGATGCGGTGGTATATCATAAAATAAACTCCACACTTGGAAAGTTAAGTGACTTTTATGTGTTTTACGGTCACAGGAATGTGGAGTACGGTTATTTTAAAAACATGCCGGGGGGCTTGATGGCAAAAACCATATTCCGGCATTTTTTATTCAATTTGATAGCTGTCTCTTATACACATCTGACGCTGCCGACGAAGAGGAT
>CALMWN010000016.1 GCA_937873555.1 uncultured Clostridia bacterium | reverse complement strand
AAAAATATCAGGTAGGGGGGTTATTGCGTGCCGAAGAAAATAATAGTTTTCGGTGCAGGTTATGCAGGAATTGAAGCTGCATTAACCCTGCAGAAAAAGAAGAAAAAGTCTGATGATTTAGAAATAACTTTGATTGACAGGAATTCCTACCACACTCTGCTTACAGAACTGCATGAGGTTGCAGGAAACAGGATAAGCGAGGATGGAGTGATAATTCCCTTAAGAGATATTTTCAAATACACTGATGTTAAGCTTATAAAGGATGAAATCACCGGTGTTGATTTTAATACCAATACAGTTACCGCCAAATCCGGCGAATACCATTATGACTATCTCATAATTGCTGCGGGCAGTGAACCGAACTATTACAACATCCACGGTCTCAAAGAAAATGGTTTCCCTTTATGGTCATATGATGATTCCATAAGAATACGGGAGCATATAAAGGAATGCTTTGTTAAAGCATCGCAGGAAAGCAATCCGGAAATAAAGCGCTCGCTTCTGACTTTTGTTGTGGGCGGCGGAGGTTTTACCGGTGTTGAAGTGATTGGTGAAATAGCGCAATGGGTAAAATCCCTGTGCAGGGAATATGACATATCACATAAATATATACGCCTGGTGCTTGTAGAAGCGCTCGACAAAATACTTAACAATCTTCAGAATAAAAGCATTAACAAGGCAGTATCCTACCTTACAATAAAGCTTGGTGTGGAAATACTGACCGGTAGTGCCATATCAAAGGTTAGTGCAGACTCCATAGAGATTAATGACAAGCTTGTCATACCTACAAATACCCTTATCTGGACTGCTGGCGTCAAGGCCTCAGATATTTCCGGAAAAATAGATATCGACAAGGCTAAGGGATTCCGTCTGAAAGTCAATGAATTTACACAGACCCAGTATAAAAATGTATATGCCGCCGGTGACATAAGTGCATTCATTTCCGAGGGCCATACCCTTCCAGCGCTTGTTGAAGCAGCAATTCAAACCGGGAATGCTGCTGCAAAAAACATACTCGCAGATATCCGTGGAAAGGAAAAGCAGGAACTCAAGCCAAAATTGCATGGTGTCATGGTCTCTGTAGGAAGCTTTTTCGCCGTAACAGACATTATGGGATACCAGTTTAACAGGCTTCTTTCCATTGCTATCAAGTACCTTGTCAATATTCACTATCTGTTCGGCATTGGAGGATTTGAGCTTGTAATAAGGTATATAAAACATGAATTCCTGTTCAAGCAGCAGGAAAAGTTTTTAATTGAAAAACATTACTCAATGCTTACACCGACATTCTGGATTGTTCCGATTAGGTTGTTCCTGGGATATGCCTGGCTCAAGGAAGGCTATCAGAAGATACTTGACGGATGGCTCACCACTCCCATGCTGGCAGGAACTGTAGATGCCAACAGCAGCGCTTCGGTGACTGAAGCCGGTGAAAAGGTATTCAGAATAATATCGGATCATACTCCCTTCTGGTACGCCTGGATTGCGCAGAACTTCGTAATCCCCAACGCACTGGTATTCCAGATTTTGATTGTGCTTGCGGAAGTAGGGCTTGGTCTTGCATTCATATCCGGCACCCTTAATTTTATTGCAGGCCTGGCTGCACTGGCTTTAAACGTGAATTTCCTTCTGTCAACCGGATTGCTTGAAAGCACCTGGTGGATGATACCTGCGGAAATCTGCATGCTTGCCGGAGCAGGAAGAGCTTTTGGAGTGGATTATTATTTGATTCCTTATCTGATGAGGCAGTGGAGATATGTGGTCAGAAACAGGAGGATAAAGCTTTGGCTTTTTGATTGAGATTTTTAAAATTTGATATAATTCTTCATGTTACAAAAATAGGTGATGGCATATGCCATCACCTATTTTCGTATAATTATCTATTCGTTGTTATTTGATTCATTTTTATCATAAACCTCACTGCCTTCTGTCGCTTTATGCTCTTCTCCGCATATTTCCATCTTGGATACAGAAATCTCATAGGCAGTCTTTGTTATCAATTCTCCGGATTCCAGCTTCTTTTGATATTCCCTGCTTTGAATCCTGCCCCAGACCTTTATATTGTCCCCTATATTCAGATTTTCCGAATATCTGGCATTTCTTCCCCATGCAATGCAGGGAATGTAATCAGACTTGTTATAAGGCCTGTTTACAGCCAGCAGCATATCGGTGATTTCCCTTCCGAACGGCGTAGTCCTGTATACCGGTCTCTTGCAGATATAACCGTTCAGGAATATCTGATTGGGATTCTTAATTTTCTTTTCATCGTCCAGGAAAGTAATCTCTCTGGCAAATACCGTCAGCACCAACCTGCTGCTTTCACTGTTGTAGCTGTTGTAAGACCTGAATTGACCCTCTATCTCAACGATTTTTCCGATTTCAAGTTTCTGTTTTAAAATCAATCGTTCCGAGACTGTTACAGGTATTTTATCAGCGCTGTCGCTAAGTCTTGGTACCTCGAGAATAAAATAATAAAATCCTTCGCCGTATACTTCGTGGCTGAATTCTATATTGGATATTATCTTTCCGGAAATGGTCACCATATTATTCTCTATGATGTTTCCGACCATCCGACCCCCACTCCTCTCTTAGGCTTCTGTATATCTTATATTTATCTAATGTAATGTTTATTCTAGAATGAGAAGTTTTAGAAGTAAAAATGATTGCAATTTGTTAAATTCAGTTTTATTCTATTATATTATATATTTATCTACTTGAAAATCCCTATAAATTTAAATTTAGGCACTTTTAAGGATTATTTCGACAAAAGTCCTTGAATCAGGTTTTCGCTTCGAAATGATTAATCATGTTTAAATCCACACCGTTAACGATTGCAAATGTTGCAGCGGCTAAAACATTATTTGCGTTTAAGGAATTAGCCTCAATTTTCAGTCTGTATTCCTGGGGCTCAACCAGCGATCCTGTCCTGGTTGAAATAGTTCTTTGAAGACAGCACATAAAATTATCATCAAAATCCGTATCACCTACGCTTGATGTTGTTATACTTGCCTTTGAGTTGAAGCCATAGGTAATAAAATGATATTTCATATCTTCCAGCAGCTTTACAAGTTCGCTGTCCTCGACATTCACTATGGCAACGCCTTTTTCATCGAGCATTGAAAAAATTTTGCCCAAAGCTTCTCTGTTTCCGTTTATTTTCATCTCATTCAAATCATCGGCTTTATCGGTATAAATGATTATATCAAAATGAATACTTTCAAATATTTTATTTTTTATATCAATAACATTTATTTTCAGAATCAAAACATCAACATTATTTTTATCCAGCTCCTCTTCATAGCTTTTTATTCTTCTTGAGTCCAATTCCATGAGATTTTTTGAGTCAATAATGCTTACCTTCTTACCCGTAGAAGATAATATTGAGTTTACAAGGTTTGCTGTTTGGGTTATTCCGCTCTGTCCAATGATACCTGCTATCAGCATTAATCAAACCTCATTTCATGTGTTTTATTTTCTACAGCAGCTTGTCATTTGAATCAGACTTTCAATATTTTAAACTCCCTTTTTCAATCATTCATTTGTCGATGGTAAGCCACCTGATTTTTGCAAATATTAAAATAACTCAGTTTTATGGTTAACGTTTTTTATACTTTTTATGTACTTCTCTTTTGTTTTCCTTCAAAATCTATAATGAAATTTTCTCTGAATATCATTTGGGATACCGGTACAAGTTCATAGCCGTTTTTCTTCAGCATTGTAATGATTGTGGGAAGTAGTTCCGCTGTGTGGGGAGTATCGTTATGGAACAGTATAATGGATCCTATTTTTACCCTGCTGCTTATCCTGTTCAATATCTCCACCTTTGAAATGCCTGGTTTCCAATCCAGTGAATCAACATCCCATTGTATTGTATAATAGCCCAGGCTGCCGGCAATTTTTACTACATTTTTACTGTAGTCTCCGTAAGGTGGCCGGAACAGTTCAATCTTCTGGCCGGATATCCTGTTCAACACACTCCCGCATTGAGTTATTTCAGCTTTGATTCTGCTGCTGTCCAGGGCTCCCATCCTTAGATGCGAGTACCCGTGATTTGCAATGTCATGTCCCTCCAGAGCAATCTGCCTTAAAGTTTCGGGGTATTTTTCAGCCCATTGTCCTACTATGAAGAAGGTAGCCTTTACATTTTCCTTTCTCAATGTATCTAGAATGCCCGGTATGTCAGCATCCCCCCAGGCACAGTCAAAAGTTATTGCAAGCTTCTTGTAAGGACAGTCGACAGAATATATCGGCAGATCACTGTTTGTGTTGAATACACCCGTAACAGCATTAAAGCCGAACAACAGCACTGCAGCTGCAAGTACTCCTATGGCAACTACCCACCCTATAAGGTTCTTCAGCTTTACAACTAATATGAACATATGATTACCCCTATCCTTACAAACTTAATATAATAATATTTTTCAGTACGCCCGTTTATGAATCAAATAAAAAATGTGGCTCTGCCACTTTTTTTGCGCATGTGCCTTTCCGAAGCAATGAGGAAAAATTGGCACGCGCATTAATTCAATTTTTATAGTCTAGGAAATATTTTACATTATCCTGAAAACACTTTATTTTCAAATATTTCTGGAATTATTCCTGTAACGAAAAAGTCGGACTTTCCTAGACTATAAAAAAAGGAAGCCGTATTCAGGCCTCCTCATTTATTAGTTGTTCTGTTTTTTAGGATTCACAATCATTATCATACTCTTTCCTTCAAGCTTTGGTGGTTTTTCAACCACTCCCACATCTTTAACTGTGTCGGCGAACTTTGAAAGTATTTCCTCCCCTAATGCAGTATACTTCAATTCCCTGCCTCTGAATCTTATGCTTGCTTTTACTTTATCCCCATCCTGCAAAAATTTATATGCATTTTTACATTTAAAGTCAAAATCATGTTCTTCAATTTTTGCTGAAAATCTTACTTCCTTTAATGAAACAGTCTTCAGATTTTTTTTTGCTTCCTTTTCCTTTTTTGCCTGTTCAAATACACTTTTACCATAATCCATGATTTTACATACCGGTGGTACAGCATTCGGTACAATTTTTACAAGGTCCAGACTCTTTGAGTATGCCAGTTTTTGGGCTTCCTTTATATGCAAAATACCTAACATGGTTCCGTCAGTATCAATTAGTCTAATTTCCTTATCTTTTATTTCCTCATTTATTGGCAATTCGTTTTTTCTAATATCGGACACCCCCTTGGTTATAATTCCATATTTCCATCATTATACTGATAAGGATATTATAAAAAGTGGATAATGATAAGCAATCCACTTTTGTCTGGGTTTTGTTCGTTATCTGTGCTATTCTTGTACTGCAGCCATAACTATCCCGTCATTTTCAGTGTCTTATCAAAAAAGGAGAGTTAGCACTCTCCTTTTTACTTACCACCTATTTCGGCTGCCAAAGCTTCTATTTCCGCCCCTGTTTCCTCTCTGCTGCTGCTTTCTGGCTGCTCTGCAATCAGGACACCTTTGCGGCTCATTCTCGAAACCCTTCTCTTTGCAAAAAGCCTGTTCGCTTTCATTAAAAATGAAAGTTGAATTGCAATCCTTGCATGTAATAGTCTTATCCGCCATATCTATATACCTCCTTAAATTATTTGGATTTAAAAATTCCTGAGGCAAGCTCACTCCAAATTAATCAAAGGGAGTTTCTTCAAAAATAAATCAACCCATCAGTAATATATTAAGATTAGCCTGTTAAGCTTAACACATTCTGTCCTGCAATACAAGTGAAAGTCAAAATATTTCCAAAGATTTGTATTATTAGATAACATTGGACATTAGTTTTCTGTACCTGGTCAGGCCGATATTAAAAAAGCATCTCAGCGCCTGAAACTGAATTTGCATATTCCTGTTTCAACAATGTTATCAATTCTCTTACAGATACAATTTCATTTGTTTTATATACATTTTCTCCGGCAAAAGCAAATCCGTGTTCCATATTGCCCCGTTGTGCATTTATAAGCGCCAGGGCAATGCAATAGGGACTGGTTTCAATATTACACGTCTTTATACAATGGAAATGGCAATTGAGTGGATGTTTTTTGCCTTTTATGACAGCATCTATGAATTTGTTGCCAATTGCTCTTCCAGGCATACCGACAGGACTGTCTATGATTACAATATCTTCCTTCCTGGAACGGATATACGTATTTTTAAATT
>CALMWN010000015.1 GCA_937873555.1 uncultured Clostridia bacterium | reverse complement strand
ATTTATTAGTATTCTGACAATTTCCCGCATCTTGCTTTTAAGAGATACCTTTTCATGCTCAATTATCTGTGCCATCCTGCCGACATTGGGATTCTGCTTTTTAATATTCCTGTCAAGTATCGACATGTAAACTTTTTGCAGTTCTTCTCCCGAAAGTTCAAGAACAGGCTCATCCCATTCAACCTCAATCAACTCCGGCAGCTTGTAATAAACCTTTTCCCATTCTTTTTCTCTGAGCTTGAGGGTTTCTGCAAACTCCTTGTATTTTTTATACTCCAGAAGCCTAGCTACCAGTTCCTCCCTGGGGTCAACATCATTTTCCTGCTTATCCTTCTTATCCGGAAGCAGCATTTTGGATTTGATGTGCAGAAGCGTTGCAGCCATTACCAGGAATTCACTCGCAATTTCCAGGTCCATCTTCTGCATGTCAAATAAATACTCCATATACTGGTCTGTTATTTCGTTTATTGGAATATCATACAAGCTGACCTGATTTTTTTCTATAAGATGGAACAGTAAATCGAACGGTCCCTCAAAGTTTTGTATTCTTATCTTGTACGCATGCGTCAAAGCACTTTCCATGTTTAAGTTACACCCCCGATATCAGATAAAGATGCTGATCACCGGGGACACTATATACCCGATAATTCCGCTGGCCATCGCTATGAAAGGGGACATTACAGCACTTAATACACCCGGAAAAACAAAAATCAACAGTAAAAAACCCAATGACAGATAGTTCTCATATTCGAGCATTTTATAATAATATCTTCCGGGAAGCAGGCCCGACAATATCTTTGACCCGTCAAGCGGAGGCACGGGAATTATATTGAATACCGCAAGTCCGATGTTTATTACGAAGGAAACCCTGAACAGGTTGAAAATGACGGCATCCAGATTTACAGGATTCACCAGGCCATACCTGAAAGCATCAAAAATACGGCCGTTAGGTATATTGTATTTCCTTCCGACGTATGCCGTAAAGAAAGCGGAAATCAGGGCCAGAAGCAGGTTTGACAGAGGACCTGCCAGGCTTACAAGTATTGTCCCCTTTTTCCTGTCACGGTAATATACGGGATTTATCGGCACAGGCTTTGCCCAGCCGAAGCCTGACCCGTAGTAGCTTGAAATAAGGAGCATCAAGGAACCAAGAGGATCCAGATGCTTCAAGGGATTCAAGGTAATCCTGCCCATGTTTCTGGCTGTCGGGTCTCCAAGCCGGTATGACACATAGGCATGGGAAAACTCATGAAAACCCAGCGAAAATAAAATTACCGGGATTATATAAAGGAACATGTTCAAATTATTTCTTAACATTATGCTTCACCTCTTTAACGTATTGAGAGAGGTCATTTGATATTTTTTGTTATTTTACCTTCAGCTCTCAATCTGTCAATCGTGCCGTAAAAGTAGTTTGTTTTTGCTGAACTTTCAAGCTGCTTCCTGATGTCATCCCTTACCTCTTCGAACTCCTTTTGCCCCGAAGGAAATTTGTCTTCCACCTTGATTATATGAAATCCGTACACTGTCTGGATCACATTGCTTATTCCCCCCAATTTAGTGGAAAATGCAGCGTCCTCAAATTCCTTGATCATTTCTCCCCTTGCAAAAGTATACCCGTCTGGATTGGATTTAAGTCCGGGATCCTCTGAATACTTATTCATCAGATCATCAAAATTTTCTCCTGCCTTTACTCTTTTGAGGAGATCTTCAGCCCTTGCCCTTGCAGCGTCCCTTCCGGATATACTGATTGGCTCACTGTTGTTGTTTCTCGTTGATACAAGTATATGCTTTGCTTTCAATGTTTCCGGTTTTATAAAAAGGTTCTTGTTATTATCATAATACTTTCTGACTTCGCTGTCGTTCACCTTTACATCTTTCCCGAGCTCGTTCTGAAACCTGTTGATTATGTATGATTCCTTCTGGCTCGTCAAATACCGGCCAAAATTCATGTTTGCACCGCCCAGCAGCTTTCTGATGTTTTCTATCCCGCCGTTTGTCTCTACTTTTTTCAATATGTCGGAATTGATCGCATCCAAATCATCCTGGCTTATCTCAGCCAGTTTTTTCCTGCCGGCCTCCTGTAATACAAGCTTTCTGTTCACCAGCGAATTGAATATTCCTTCTCTTAATTTCGCGTATTCGGCATCACTTTCAGGAAGTCCGTCATTATTGGACATCATGAAAAGCTGATAGTTGTAATAGTAATCAAACTCACCTTTACTGATATCTTCACCGTTTACACTGCCCACAGGATCTCCTGGCAGGTCGTTTAAGACTATTGTGTTGCTTTCCTCCTTGTACTCTACACTTTTGTTGAAAATCTCCGCAAAGTTCCTCAAAGGAATGTATATAACGTCATTATAACCGATTGACTGCATATATGTATCTATACCTTCCAGCCTGATTATGTAAGGATTCGCTTTCACATTCACAATCTGGCCGTCATCACCTGATGATGTATCATCCTGACTGAGTTCTGCTGTTCCTTCCTTCGGCAGCAGATTCACCACGGTACCGGTTTTGTCAATCTTCAGATTTGAATTCATATAATGGCTGATATCCCTTAGAGGTACATAAATGCTTCCTTTATATGTAATGGTTTTTATATCAATATCACTGCCATTCAGCTGCACAGGTACCCTGGTCGTATCTGCGCCCTGTCCGTCTGCTTCAGCAAAAGCAAATACCACTGAAAATATTAAAACAAAAATACTTGCTGCCAATGAGAAAATTATCTTTTTCATATACTACACTCCATATTTTTTGAATATTTTGTTCATCCATATTATATCAGCTGCCAAAAAAATAAGCACGCTATTCGTGCTTATTTAACAAATTCTTAATATTTACAGATCCTCCGGAATAATATCATTTCTTATGATATCATGAAAATCCTCTCTCCTGACTATCAGGCGGGCCTTTCCATCCCTGACCATTACCACCGGTGGTCTGGGAATACGGTTATAGTTGCTGGACATCGAGTAGTTGTATGCACCTGTTGCGAGCACAGCCAGTATATCACCGGGTTTTATTTCCGGCATCATTATATCCTTTATCAGCAAATCTCCCGATTCACAGCACTTCCCTGCAATGGTCACCATTTCATTTTTTAGCGCATCAGGCCTGTTTGCGAGCACAGCATCATATTGTGACTGGTAAAGTGCATATCTCGGATTGTCGGCCATACCCCCGTCTACAGAAACATACTTTCTAACATTCTTTATGTCCTTGACGGCACCCACCGTGTATAATGTGATGCCTGAAGATGCTACAATTGACCTGCCCGGCTCCATAACCACAAAAGGCTGTTTGATTTTTTTCTCAATGCATACACCGGCTACAACCTTTGAAACAGACTCTATATATTTGTCATATTCGATTGGATCGTGTTCCGGAACATACTTTATCCCAAAACCTCCTCCAAGATTGAGCTCTTCTATCTCAAGTCCCAGCTTTTCCTTAACTTCCGCAATAAAGTTCAGCATCACCGTAGCTGCAAGCTCAAAGGGTGCAAGGTCAAATATCTGGGATCCGATATGGCAGTGTACGCCTTCAACCTTCACATTTTCCAAACTGATGGCCTCTCTCACGATGTCAAGAGCCTCGCCGTTTTCAAGAGCGACTCCGAATTTCGAGTCAATCTGCCCGGTTTGAACAAAGTCGTGTGTATGTGCATCAATTCCCGGTTTTATCCTGAAGGAGATTTTTGCCTTCTTTCCCTTTTTTGAGGCTATGTCATTTACAAGCTGCAGTTCCCATTTATTATCCACTACAATCCTGCGTATGTTGCTGTCTATTGCAAGTTCTATTTCCTCCGCTGTCTTGTTATTGCCGTGGAAATACACCTTATCCATCGGAAAACCTGCCTTCAAAGCTGTGTACAGCTCTCCTCCGGAAACCACATCCAGTCCGAGTCCCTCCTGTTGTGCAATCCTGCACATTGCCATAGTGCAAAAAGCTTTACTTGCGAATAATACAAGACCGTTTCCCTTATAATACCTGTCCATGGAATTTTTATATAATCTGCAGTTTTTTCTTATAAGACCCTCATCCATGACATAGATTGGAGTACCATATTCCTTTACAAGGTCTGTACAATCACATCCGCCTATTTCCAGATGCCTCCTGTCATTGATTTTTAATGCGTCAGATACGAACATATATTCACCATCCAGTCAAAATTGAAGCTTTTCCCTTATATACGCTTTTTTATTAACCATGGTAACATTAAAATTTGCAGGAGTCAATATTGAATCCTGCAAAAAAAGAGTGATACTTTTGCATCACTCTTTTTTGCAGATGTCCATACTTCTCTATTTCTTCCCGGATGTGAACCATTGTGTTATCATCCTGAAGAACAGTCTTATGAAGGAGGCTTTATCAACATTGCTTTCTGCAACCACAACAGCTTTTCCTATCTCTTTTCCGTCGATTTTATAAATCATGCTTCCAACCGGTTGCCCGGCCTTGACAGGAGCAGTGATTCCAG
>CALMWN010000014.1 GCA_937873555.1 uncultured Clostridia bacterium | reverse complement strand
ACTGCTTCATTAAGACCTTCACCCATATATTCTTTCGGAATGCCTATTTTAATTCCCTTGATATCATTCACAAGAGCTCTTGTGTAGTCCGGGTAAACTACATCGGCTGAAGTGGAATCCATATGATCATGCCCGGCTATTGCGTTTAATACAAGGGCACAATCGGTGACATCCCTGGTCAGAGGCCCTATCTGATCGAGGGAAGATGCAAAAGCTACAAGCCCGTAACGCGAAACTGCCCCATATGTCGGCTTCATTCCCACCACTCCGCAAAAGGATGCAGGCTGCCTGATCGATCCTCCGGTGTCGGAGCCCAATGCAAAAACTGCTTCCCCGGCAGCAACAGAAGCCGCAGATCCGCCGCTTGACCCTCCGGGAACCCTTTCAACATCCCATGGATTTTTTGTCTGCTTGAAAAAAGAGTTTTCAGTAGAGCCACCCATGGCAAACTCGTCCATGTTCAGCTTGCCTAAAAGAACGGTGCCGCTCCTGTCAAGCCTTTCAGCGACAGTTGCGCTGTATGGCGGTATAAAATTATGAAGCATTTTTGATCCGCAGGTAGTTGTTACACCCTCTGTACATATATTGTCCTTCAGTGCCATCGGTATACCTGCAAGCGGTGAAGACAGCTCTCCCCTGTCTATCCTTCCCTGGACCTCCTCCGCTCTTTTTAATGCCATATCCTTTGATACTGTTATGTAACTTCCAAGCCTGGAATCAACCTTCTCTATCCTGTCCAGCAAGCTCCCGGTAAGCTCCGCCACGCCAATTTTTTTGCTCCTGATAAGCTCACCAAGTTCATGCGCTGTCATCTCATGCAATTCCACCCGTTTTTCCTCCAATCACTGTTCAAAGTTTGAAGTGATCTGGGGCTATCGCCCCTGCACCCCTATTTTTTTTAATTATACAGTTCGTTATCTCCAATACCTGCCCCTGTTCATTCAACTACCTTGGGCACCTTGAAGCAGCCATCTTCAGAAGACGGCGCGTTTGCAAGTATCTTCTCCCTGTCGTAGGATTTTTCAACCTTATCCTCCCTGAAGACATTCTTCACCGGAAGTATATGTGACAACGGTTCGACATTTGCAGTATCAAGCTCGTTAAGCTTGTCCACCCATGCCAGAATACCGGCCAAGTCGGACGTCAGTTTCTCTTTTTCCTGTTCTGTAAGATTCAACCTTGCAAGGTTGGCTACGTTTTCGATTGTTTCCTTGGTTATATTCATAAATTCGCCTCCAATTCATCTGTTTCATTATATAAAATGAACTTTTATGCGTCAACACCTGCAGCGCTTCAACAGGCCTATAAGTGCATCTCCCAGTTCCCTGTCCCGTGTGTCCGGAGGCAGTGTGCACTCAAGACCAAGTGAATTGAAATGGTACGAACCGTCAGCCTTTCTTCTGGTGGTGTTGAAAACCACTCCATGCTGTTCATTGTAATGTACGGAAATGTTCCTTTTCCCTTTGGAAAAATCCTTCCAGTCGTTAAATTCCAATATCGCCATCAACTCTGCATTATTGCACGGAGTGCCGGTCAAACAGCCATTCATAGCCTTTCTTACCGCTTTCCCAAGTCTCTCTGCACTATAAGGCGCTGTAAACATCAGCACCTGTGCAGTTGCCCTGCCCATACCATATTTATCCTTAATATAAGGAATGATGGTTACATTTTCATCCGGGTCGAAGAAAACACTCAAATTCCCTGCCAGTATGCGCTCCGGCTGATAATTTTTCTTCTTATTTATTTTTGTCTTTTTTCGGCTGAAAATCAATAAACTTATCAGAACTACTGCAACAATGACAATGTATATTAAATATGTAGAAAAGTTTCTATCCATATATCACCGCCGTTTAAGGCTCCTTATAGTATCATATCATTTTCTCCCAGTATCCTTCTGTCGATACTCTGCTGCCTGAATTTCCTTATAGTATGCCTGTTTTTTATAACTTCATATACATATACGCCCATGTTAACCTCCGTAATTATTTGCCAATATTTTATCACAGTATACACCAAGTAGAAATAGTTGACCAAAAAACTACAATTTTGTTATAGTAACATTATAACTATCTAAAGGGGTATCGCATGCGGGAGAGAAAAGCAGTAAACAGGATATGGGAGCTGGATTTTGCCAGGGGTATTGCATTGATCCTGATGGTATATTTTCATGTAGTCTTCGATATGAAGGACATTTTCAGCTATAATGTCAGCTACAGCACTGGAATCAACTTTTTTGCAGGAAGAACTTCAGCTTTACTTTTCATGTTCATTTCGGGAATAAGCTGTTCCTTGAGCAGAAGCAATACAAAGCGCGGTCTCAAGGTGCTTGCAATTGCGATGATAATAACTGTCGCCACACACCTTTATGACCCGAATCTAGGCATTAAGTTCGGAATACTTCACTTCCTGGGAACAAGCATGCTTCTATATCCATTGTTCAGAAATTTAAAAGGCTATCTTTTGATAATACTGGGCATTGTCATTATTGCACTGGGTCAGGTCACCTCCCGCATAACCATGCCGTACGACTACTTTTTCCCCCTGGGATTGACAAGCAACAGCTTTGTATCATCTGATTATTACTCATTGATTCCATGGCTGGGTGTTTTTATTTTCGGCATAGCTGCAGGCAAAAGCTTCTACAAAAATAAAACAAGCCTTTTCAGTTTTTATATGCAGCCGAATGCAATAAGCCTGGCCGGTCGTCATACTCTGCCGGTCTATCTGATCCACCAGCCGCTCATCCTTTTGGTGTTGACATTGGTAAACTCACATAATTTTTAGACTTGGCACAAATATATTCTTGTCAAACGTATAAACAGTATATATAATAAATATAAAACAGGATAACCTAAATTAGGGCGAGGACGGGCAGCGTTGCTCTTTGCGGCTATTTGTTCTTCAACTCGTCCATATTTATGTTTCTGTACTTATATATTTACTAGGAGGGTTTTTATGAAAAAGATCAGATTATTAGCTCTGGTATTGGCAGTTTTGATGGTTGCATCATTATTTGCCGGCTGCGGACAGAAGGCGTCAAATCCCCCAAGTCAGGCTGGCAATACAGGATCCAATCCTGCAGGTGATTCCGCCACCATCAAGATAGGTGCTATTCAGCCAATCAGCGGACAGGTATCAGCATATGGTACACAAACCAGGGACGCAATCAAAATGGCAGTTGAAGAAATAAACGCAAAAGGCGGAGTCATGGGCAAAAAGCTCGATCTCATAGTCGAGGATGACGAAGCAACTCCTGAGAAGACGGTTAATGCCTTCAAGAAGCTCGCTACCCAGGACAAGGTGGTAGGTGTTATCGGAGCATTGACAAGCAAATGCTCACTGGCCATCACGAAGGAAGCGCAGCAGAGAAAGATCATAATGATTTCTCCTTCATCCACAAACGATACGGTTACCGATGCAGGAAACTATATTTTCAGGGCTTGCTACAATGACTCCTTCCAGGGTGAAGTTGTTGCGAAATTCGCTTCTGAAACATTGAAAGCTAAAAACGGTGCAATACTCTTCGACAATACAAACGAT
>CALMWN010000013.1 GCA_937873555.1 uncultured Clostridia bacterium | reverse complement strand
CTTTCGAGGAGTATATTTTTGATGGATTTAAAGAAAAAGGTTTCAATTGCCGTTGTTAAGCGATTGCCAAGGTATTACAGATATCTTTATGATTTGCTGAAAATGGATATTACACGTACTTCTTCAAAGGAATTAAGCGTAAGAATGGGGATAACAGCTTCACAGATCCGCCAGGATTTAAATTGCTTTGGCGGTTTTGGGCAGCAGGGTTATGGCTACAATGTGGAATTCCTTTATAAAGAGATCGGGAAAATTCTGGGATTGAACAACAATTACCAGACTATTATTATTGGCGCAGGTAATATGGGGCAGGCTTTATCCAACTATGGCAATTTCGAGAAGAGGGGTTACAAGCTTGTCGGCATATTTGATGTGAACCCCAATGTTATAGGAAAGAAGATCAGAGACATAGAGATCATGCATCTGGATACTCTGGATGAGTTTGTAAAGAGTACAAAGGTTGACATAGCAATGCTTTGCGTTCCCCATGATCAAACGCCCACTGTCGCTGACAGGGCAGCCCGACTGGGTATAAAGGGACTTTGGAATTTTTCACCTATGGATCTCAAGCTGCATCATGATGTGATAATTGAGAATGTACACTTAAGTGATGGATTGATGGTTTTAGGTTATAAACTTAACGAGAAAATGATAAAAGAGAGTCAGAAAATCGAAAAGAAGCAAAAAAGATAAGACCCTGCAGCGCAGGGCCTTTAATTTTTATATACCTTGTGTCCCGTACATTGCAGCAAATCAAAAGCTTTTCTCATACTCTCCGCATCTGACAGCGTAATCCGCAGGCAGCCCTGCTCGAACTCCCTGCTGTTTGATACATTGATGTTTTTAATATTAACCCCGTTTGCTCCCAGTATTGTTGCGATTTCGGCTATTATACCGGGTTTGTCCACTACATCGACGATTATTTCGGACAATGGCGGTATTAGTCCCTTTTTGTTGTTTGAGACAAATGAATCTCTGTAAATCTTTGCTGTTTCAAAATATCCGTGGATTGAAAGATAATCATCCTTATCCAGAGCAGAGATGAATTTATCAAGTATCACGATATAATCCTCCAAAAGCTTTTTGACATGATATTTGTTGCTTCTTACTATGTTTTCCCACATGGACGGATTAGATGAGGCTATCCTGGTGATGTCCTTAAAACCGCCTGCTGCCAACAGCTGAGCAGTATCCGAATTGTCCATGCCCCGCACCAGGTTCACGAGGGCTGAAGCTACAACATGGGGGACATGGCTTATCCCACCTGTTATCCTGTCATGCTCATCTGCGCCCAGCTGTATGGGTATGGCCCCGATCCTTCCGGTAAGAGCGGACATAAAATCAATACAACTCTCACTGGTAGATGCGCTGGGGGTTAAAACATAGTAGGCGTTTTCAAAAAGATGTGGCAGGCTTGCCGAATATCCGCTTTTCTCAGTGCCTGCCATTGGATGCCCGCCGACAAAACAGAAGGATCCCTGTATGCTGTTGACATATCCGATGATTTCACCCTTTGTGCTGCAGACATCAGTCACTATACAATTTTGCCCCACCTTTCCGGACAGCATGCCGATATATTCCAGGGAAAGCTTTACAGGTGTGCATATGAAAATTATATCCGAATTCCATACATAATCATTCAGCTCAACAAAACCACGGGCTACTACCCTGTCACTGACGGCTTTTTCAATGGAAGCCATGTCCTTATCGATTGCAGTAATATCGGATACACCCAGTCGCTCTCCGAGAGCTTTGGCAAGGGAACCTCCGATGAGTCCAAGACCTATAATGGTTACCTTCTCTGCCTTGAGCTGATGGGGTTTTCAAAGCCTGTGCGTCTATTCTCCTTTTCCATATCTGAACTCTCTTCCCAACAACCCGGCAAGTTGACCGATATCCCTGCACAGGTCGTCAAAGCTTTGTGGAGTCAGTTGTTGTGCCGCATCTGACAATGCGCACCTGGGATTGGGATGAACTTCTATGATTAACCCATCCGCTCCCGCAGCTATGGCAGCTTTGGATAACGGGGCTATATACTGCGCTTTTCCTGCAGCATGGCTCGGGTCCACAATTATTGGCAAATGACTTGAGTTTTTCACAACAGGAACGGCACTTATGTCAAGAGTATTCCTTGTGGCTGTTTCAAAGGTTCTGATTCCTCTTTCACATAAAACCACATTGTAATTACCCTCACTCATTATATACTCCGCAGCATTCAGCCATTCATCAATTGTCGTTGACGGACCGCGTTTGAACAGTACAGGCTTGCCGCTGCGGCCGACTTCTCTCAGCAGTTGGAAATTTTGAACGTTCCGGGCACCTATCTGAAACATGTCAACATATTTGTCGGCTATTTCAACAGCCCTTTCACTTGTAACCTCGCTTATAATCAATAGTCCGGTCAATTCCTTTGCCTCATTAAGAAGCTTCAGGCCTTCCTCTTCAAGGCCTTGAAATGCATATGGGGATGTTCTGGGCTTGAATGCTCCGCCGCGAAGGAACTGTGCTCCTGATTTTTTAACCGCGACAGCAGCTTCAAGAATCTGCTCGCGGCTCTCTACCGCGCAGGGGCCTGCCATGATGACAAGTTCCTTTCCGCCGATTTTTACTCCATTCACATCAACAATGCTTGCCTCCGGCTTGAAGGTTTTGCCTGCAAGCTTATAGGATTCAACGATGGGAACCAGTTTTTCGACACCGGGCATAAGCTCCAGGGGTACATCGCTTAAAACCCTCTTATCACCAATAACCCCTATAATTGTTCTTTCTGTTCCTTTTGAGATGTGAACACCAAGGCCTAAAGACTCCAGGACTCTTGAAATCTCATTGACGTCGCTTTCCTGGGAGCCGGGTTTCATAACAATAATCATGACTTTTCTTCCTTTCTACATGTGCCGCTCACATATGGCGGCATGCACTCCAAATTATTATTTGCCGTTCTACCGTAATACATAAGACCGAGAAAATCCTGGTTCATATTTATTTAAATTTACAATGAGTAAATTGAATTGTCAAGCGATATGAAGTAATATGATGTGCTTATAGGAGGAGCTGTTATTTTCATGTTAACTTTTTTTAAAAAAATGTAATAAAAAAAAGGATATATTCAAAAAAAATAGAATAGTATTTATATCTCTTAGAACTATAGTGTGATGATTGCAAAAGATACTGCAATTTTGACACTATTTCATCATCCTGGTTTATAAGCAGGTGTTTCAAGAGCAATGCTTTTGAAAATTCCCTGATCTTCAAAAGCAAAAACTGGTTTTGAAGCACTGCTTTGCTATTGTAGCCATAAATTGTTTGATTTATGAATTATTTTCCTTATTTTAAGGCATCATAATATATCGAATAAGCAGTTATAGCTACGATTAAAGTACTAATTAAAGGGGGAATTTTTATGAAAGACTATACCTCAGACAAAATACGCAATGTATGCCTGATGGCACACGGCGGAGGCGGTAAGACAACTCTTGCAGAAGCGATGTTGTTTAATACCGGGGTTCTTGACAGGTTTGGAAAGGTAGCGGACGGAACTACTACTTCAGACTATGACCCTGAAGAAATCAAAAGAAAAATCTCCATAAGTACAGCGATAGCACCATGCGAATGGAAGGACCACAAAATCAACGTTATTGACACTCCCGGATATTTTGATTTTGTAGGAGAGGTCAAGCAGGGAATAAGGATTTCTGATGGAGCTGTGATACTTGTTTCCGCTAAAAACGGAGTTTCGGTTGGTACCGAAAAATCATGGGATAATGCAAAAGAGAACAACATACCTAAAATGTTCTTTGT
The DNA here is from genome assembly GCA_937873555.1 of uncultured Clostridia bacterium. Taxonomy (GTDB): domain Bacteria; phylum Bacillota; class Clostridia; order Acetivibrionales; family CALMWN01; genus CALMWN01. Next base: position 5,119 of record CALMWN010000013.1, on the reverse strand, counting down.
AAACAAAATGGATGAAGAAAATGCAAATTTCTCAAAGGTGCTTGATCAGCTGAACGATACTTTTGGTAAGGGAATTATAGCTTTTCAACTGCCAATAGTTGAGAATGACAAGTTTGTCGGGTTGGTAGATGTAATTAATATGAAGGCGAAAAAATTCGATAAGGATAAGCTGGTGGATACAGCGATTCCTTCCGGTTTAAATGATAGAATTGCCGCCATAAGGGATGCTTTGAACGAAGCGGTAGCCGAAACCGATGAAGCCCTTATGGAAAAATTCTTCGGAGGGGAAGAGTTTTCTCCTGAAGAATTGCATAAGGGATTATGCCTCGGGATTTCCGACGGTTCAATCGTTCCCGTATTTTTCGGTTCAGCTTTGAACAACATTGGCGTCCAGGCTTTGATGGATGCGATTGTTGAATATTTGCCGTCACCCGAGGACAGAACCGTTGTCAAAGGTAAAAAACCCGGAAGCGAAGATACTGTCGAATTTAAGGCAAAGGCGGGAGAACCCCTTTCTGCACTTGTTTTCAAGACCATTGCAGACCCGTTTGTAGGCAAGATTTCCATATTCAGGGTTTATTCCGGTACTATGAAGACAGATTCAACAGTATTCAATACTACGGTGGAAAAGCCTGAAAAGGTTGCACAGATATTCATGCTGCGCGGGAAAAAGCAGCTGCCTGTCGATAAACTTATTGCAGGCGATATTGGTGCTATAGCGAAGCTGCAGTATACAAATACGAATGACACACTATGTGAACAGTCAAAACAAATAGTTCTTGACAAGATAGAATTCCCCGAACCGGCATTGTCTCTTGCTGTTGAGCCGAAGGCCAAGGGCGATGAGGAAAAAATCAGTTCCGGCTTGCACAAGCTGCAGGATGAAGATCCGACATTCAAGGTAACTTTGAATACAGAAACTCACCAAACTCTGATTTCCGGTGTAGGTGAACAGCACCTGGACGTTATTGTCAGCAAATTGAAGACAAAGTTCGGTGTTTCTGTCAACCTGGTCGATCCTAAAGTTCCTTACAGGGAAACCATAAAGAAGAAGGTAAAGGTGGAAGGAAAACACAAGAAGCAGTCAGGTGGGCATGGACAATATGGCCATGTATGGATAGAGTTCGAGCCTGGTCAGAAGGAAGAGCTTACATTTGAAGAAAAAATATTCGGAGGTGCCGTGCCGAGGCAGTACTTCCCGGCAGTTGAAAAGGGCCTTTCAGAAGCTATAAGCAAAGGAGTCCTTGCAGGATATCCGGTAGTGAATCTGAAGGCAACTCTTGTTGATGGATCCTACCATGATGTTGATTCATCGGAAATGGCTTTCAAAATTGCCGCCCGCCTCGCTTACAAGAAAGGGTTACCCATGGCTTCGCCCACTTTGCTGGAGCCGATAGCTCATGTCGAGGTATACATACCCGACAGTTACATGGGAGATATAATTGGAGATTTGAACAAACGCAGAGGCAGGATACTTGGAATGAATCCCCAGGATGGAGGAATTCAGCAGGTTGTGGCAGATGTGCCGCAGTCTGAAATGTTCAAATATGCAAACGATTTAAGGTCTATGACCCAGGGAAGAGGCTATTTCAAGCTCTGGTTCGAACGTTACGAGGAAGCACCTGCAAATGTTGCCCAGAAGATAATTGAGGAAGCAAAGAAGACAATGACAGAGGATGAAGATGACGAATAAATAAATTGACCAAAAAATATGCTCCTGAAGGAGCATATTTTTTGGCTTTGTATAACATAGTATTATACTATAAAGTTAAAAGCGAGGTGTTTTCTGTGAAGGAATGTCCAAATTGCAGGCAGAGCCTTAAAAATGATGATATGGAATGTCCCGGGTGCGGATACAGGTATCCGGATTCAGAGAATACCGATAATGAAGAGTGGGTACACCTTACCAGTGTTGCGAATGAGATTGAATACGAACTGATGGCAGGACTGCTTGAAACAGGCAATATACCCGTTACCATGAGGTCCATAGGTGTAGACAGATTTGTAGGTGTACCGATGGCAGGGATAGAAGTGATGGTGCCTGCACACAGATATGATGAAGCGGTTCAGATTATTAACACCGAGATAGATGAAGATACCCTGATTGAGGAAGAAATCATAACTGAAACAGAAGATACGGAAGAAAAAGAAGATGGAACTGCCGGCCGGAAATGACAAGTTACCAGGTCTGCAGCATATGAAGATAAACTTTATTTTTGTAAGAGGGCTTTTGCAGGTATAAATTGCAGAAGCTCTTTTAATTAGGTCTGCAACATGTGAAGACAAAAGTTTGCGAGGCTCGATGCCGAGCAAATTTTACTATAGACAGCTGAAATTGAATGGTGAAAGTATCTTTCCCTGCGGTTTATATTCCTTAAGATTGAGCATTGTGTTGAAAAGGGATTAAAATAAAACAAATGATTTTTTTGGAGGAATATAGTATAATATAGGAAAATGCGTCTAATAATACTATTTTATCGAACATCAGAATACATGAAATTTCTTCTTAAAGTATTTAACTGTTGATTCTTAAGGTTTTTAAAAGATGGAAACCTGAAGAATGATTGAACCGGGATTTTGTAAAGGAGTGATTCCTGTGGCGGCAAAAAACAAGGTGGATGTCAGAATAGCAGGGAAAGACTACACTTTGGTAGGCATTGAAACAGATGAGTACATACAGAGAGTCGGATTATACATCGATAAGAAAATGAATGAAATAACAAGGACCAACAGTAAACTCAGCACTTCCATGGTAGCTGTACTCACTGCAATAAATGTTGCAGACGATTATTTCAAGGCCCATGAGAATGAATCCATTTTGAAAAAGGAACTTAAACGCATACAGGAAGAGCTTGAAAAGCTGAAAGCAGAGAACAGGAGTCTTGAAGAGGAACGGGGGCTGCTGACCGGTAAATGTACAAGCCTGCAGCTTGAACTGGCTAAACGCGAAGCTGAACTCAATGAGGTCAGGAATTCGTTTGATAAGGTATCAAAGTTTATGGAATGAATAGGCCTGCTCCATTGAATTCGGCATTTATAAAACATATGAAGAATAAAGTAATAGTGCCTGGATTACGAAGGGTGGTTTGAAGTATTGTGAATTATGTTACATGGCAGGAACTTGCTTTACTGGTGTTGTTCATATTGATCTGTGCAGTTTGCATATACCTGATTATATTTATAAGGAATCTGAACAAAAGCGTAAATATAATAAGGACACTGCTCTATGATAATAAGGAAGGGATTGACAAGTCAATAAAAACACTCCCTGAAATATCGGCAAACATTGTAGAGATTACCAGCGCCGGAAAAAACAATATCAGGGTTGTCGAAGAGGTGATTCACAGTATCGGAGAGACTGTTGAGATGACAGCAGCGACAGCCCATACAATAAAGAATGATGTTCTCGGCAGGCTGAAAGGATTGATTGAGCTGGTTGAATTGATATGGAAGGTATTTTTCAAAAGCAGGGATGATACAGGTACCCATAATCAGGACAAAAAAGAGGAACAGGGCTCATGAGTCCTGTTTTTTATGGTGTGGATAGTATGAAAATTATATTTATATTTATAGACGGATTTGGAATTGGAGAAAAGGACCCGGCAAAAAATCCGATATATGCAGCTGATGCACCGCATATAAGGAAGATGCTGGACAGTGAATCCGTATTCCCCACAGACGCATGTCTGGGAGTACCTGGCCTTCCGCAGAGCGCAACAGGTCAAACCGCCATTTTTACAGGGGTGAATGGAGCTTCTGTATTGGGAAGGCATTTGAACGGACAGCCAACCATTACCCTGAAAAACATAATAAATCAGGGAAATATCTTTAAAACCCTTACAGAGAACGGCTTTAAAGTAACTTATTCAAATGTATACAGGGATGAGTACCTGAATAACCTCCATGTTCAGAAAGACAGAAGGCTTCGCCCCTCGGTCACCACAGTCATGGCACTCTCGTGCGGGATGAAATTCAGGAATGTCGGTGATTTTGTGAAAGGCAGAGGGATATACCATGATATCACAGGCCGGATAATTGCGGACAGCGGCTATGATGTGCAGGTGATCACTCCTGTTGAGGCTGCACGGAGGCTGTACAGGATAAGCAGGGATTATGACTTTACCCTCTACGAGCATTTTTTGTCCGACATAATAGGCCATAAGATGGATATGGGACTTGCAGTCAAGGAAATCGAACTGCTTGACGCATTTTTGGGTGAGCTGTTCAGAATTGCTGATATAAAGAAGGATATAATATTTATTACCAGCGATCATGGAAACATAGAGGATATAACCGTTAAAACCCATACCTGCAACAAGGTTCCGACGGTTGTTTCAGGCAGGCTTCCGGAAGGAATGAAAATTGAAATTGCTTCACTGCTTGATATCATGCCCGCTGTTTTGAGGCTTTTTGGAATAGGATAACAATTGATTATTTTTCCTCCGGGAAGGGATTGGAGGAGTTGAATGTAATGGAGAGAAATATGAAAAGAAAAATAGAGCTGCTTGCTCCCGCCGGGAGCTGGGAAGCGTTTGTTGCAGCAGTTGAAAACGGTACCGATGCTGTCTACCTTGGCGGCAGGCTTTTTAATGCAAGGCAGTTTGCATCGAACTTTGATGGCGAACAATTGAAAAAAGCCCTGGATTATGCCCATGTAAGGGGTGTAAACATCTATCTTGCATTGAATACACTTGTTTTGGATGATGAGATAAAGGATGCCATGGCTTTTGCAGAGGAGGCATACCTTGCGGGTATAGATGGCGTGATAGTCCAGGATTTGGGACTTGCAGGACTTCTCAGGCAGTCACTTCCTGACCTTGGTCTGCATGCAAGCACCCAGATGACGGTATACAACCTTGAAGGGGTAAGGACCCTTGAAAAGCTTGGCTTCAGCAGGGTTGTGCCGGCCAGGGAACTGTCACTTGAGGAGATAAGGCATATTGCAGAAAACACATCACTTGAAATAGAAGTATTTGTGCATGGGGCCTTGTGCGTCAGCTATTCGGGGCAGTGCCTGATGAGCAGCATAATCGGCGGCAGAAGCGGCAACAGAGGCAAATGTGCCCAGCCCTGCAGGCTTCCCTATGAATTGGTCCGGGAATCACAGGATAGCCGAAAG
>CALMWN010000012.1 GCA_937873555.1 uncultured Clostridia bacterium | reverse complement strand
GGAGGAGAAGTGCTTGCTTCACTATCGCCTTTACCTCTTTCTACGTATGCTACTGAAAGCTATCCGCCGAATGTCGATATAGCCAAAAGAAAGCTTAACCCTGTTGGTGTTGAAGTAGTCTATGTACCTGAAAACAGCCATCTTCCTTATAATGATAAGCTGCCATTTGATGACGACTTTTTTGATGTAATCATAAACCGTCATGAAGCATATTACCCTAAAGAGCTGAAACGGATTTTGAGGAAACAGGGTATTTTCATAACCCAGCAGGTTGGATTTTTAACTTGTGCCAATTTGTTGAAGGACATGTTAGGCAAAAACACAAGATATGGGAACTGGAATTTACAATCTGCAGTTGACGAAGTTAAGGATTATGGGTTAAGAATAATAATGCAGAATGAGCAAATATCATCAATGCGGTTTTATGACATAGGGGCTGTTGTATATTATTTGAAAGCAATTCCATGGATGGTTGAAGACTTCACTCCAGAAAAGTATGAAAAGCAGTTGCTATACATATATGACATCATAAAGCAGAATGGGTATTATGAAACTCTATCACACCGATTCATAATCGTAGTACAAAATGACAAGTAATTATGATTGAACAGATTCCCCAAAGTGAAAAGGATTCTTTGGTGAAATTTGTTAAAGAAAAGATAGATATTATATCGTAACATAACATTTTATTATGTGCATTAAAGCTATTAGTATTAATTACAAGGAGAATACAGAAAATGATACAGAAAGTGCGAGTTGAAGCTGTTTTAGTAGAGAATGAAAAAATATTGTTAGTTCAACAAAAAGTTTCATCATCTCGTAACTGGTCATTGCCAGGGGGAACATTAGAAACAGGAGAGAGTATAGAACAGGGAATTAAACGTGAATTGAAGGAAGAAACAGGGTTAGATATTGCTATTGAAAAGTTACTATACGTAGGTGATAGAATAGAAGAAGAAATACATACTGTTCATATCACATTTTTAGTTAACAGATTGTCTGGCGAAGTTCAAGTTGGCTACGAGCCAGAGGCAGGAGCAAATCCGATAACAGGTGTAGAAATGGTTCCAATATGTTCTTTAAGAGAATATGGCTTTAGTCAGTGTTTTTATGAATTAGCCTTAAATAGCTTCCCGTCTGGCGGTAACTATGTTGGTTCAATGAAAAATATAGGCTTATAATATATGAATGAAGTATCCATGATTAGATTTTAATCAATAAAGCTATTACACATTCTTTGCAGGAATCCGCAATTTTTTGTTTTGGAGGTTGTTCAAGTGGATATCGAAGCACTTGAAAAGTTTGTTGTACCTTATTATCAAAATAAAGATATTATGCATGACATTTCTCACATTGAAAGAGTATTGAAATGTGTTGAAAGATTGCTCAAAAACACAAATGAGAGTGTTGATTCAGAAGCTATAATTTATGCCGCATATTTTCATGGGTTTATATATAGTGCTGAAAATGAAATAATAGTCTGGCTTAAAAATAGTGGCATTCCTGAAGAAAAAATAAATTTTATCACTAAGGTAGCTTGGGAATCTCAAAAAAGTGAAGTTCCAGATACTCTTGAGGGTAAGATACTCCATGATGCACATATGACTGAGGGCGGAAAGACTTATCTAATTGTAAAATCCCTGATAACTGGCTCGGTTAGGGGCCAGACCTTGGAACAAACCATTTCATACATCGAAAATAGTATTCTTGGTAAAGGTTGCTGCTATCTGCCAGAGGCCCGGAATATCTATGCGGACCAACAGAAATTTACAGAAGAATTTATTAAGGATTTGAAAGAAGGGCTTATTTAATTAAGTGAGGAGTGACAAAGGAGTGGGTGGTGACGCTTCTTAAAAAATGAGAAGGTTTTATTACTGGTTGAAATAAGAGAGGAGTAATTTATGGGCCAGGATGCTGCAAAAAGTGTTTTGTGTTTATTTCCAGAGAATGAGATTTCTGAATTGGAGAATTTCAGACGCAAATATATTATTAATCCCGGCAAGGATGTTCCTTTTCATGTTACACTTTTGGATAGTTTTCTGTTGCCGGGAGAAATTGATGATAGTGTTGTAGAAAAGTTGAAGCGAATAGCGCGAAAAACTTCCAAATTTGAATTCTGGGCAAAACCTCTTTCCAGTTTTCCATCAAGCAGTGTATTATATTTATCCCCTTCTCCTGTAACATCCATTGAAAAGCTGACTGGGGAATTATATAAGGAATTTCCCGCCTTTGACAAGAATAAGTATGGATTTCCGATATATCATATGACAATAGCACTTGGAAACCCTGATAAAGAAAGAAACAAAATTGTTGATGAATATTTCGAGAAATTTGGTAAAATCCCTTTACGGTTAAAAGCAGGATGCCTGGGCATATACAATACAATGCGGAAGTACGTGGAGTAATTACATGTCATTTAACATAGGGTGAATATATATTTGTAGATTTTATCGAAAAGATTTATCCTTGAACCTGAAGGTGTTGATGAAGGAGTAATCTTTCAAAGAAATTGGATTCACTTTTCTTAAAGGAGGGAAATGATTTGAACAATAATTATTTATTTCAAATAAGACTTACAGGTGTGCTGATTGAGGATGGAAAAATCCTACTGGTCAAGCAGAAGGTATCTCTAGAAAGATCATGGTCTTTACCCGGAGGAAGGCTTGAACAGGGCGAAACCATTGAACAGGGCATAGTTAGAGAATTGTATGAAGAAACAGGTCTGAAAGTTAAAGTTGAGAAGCTTTTATATGTTTGCGAAAAGCCTGATGCAATCCCGCCGCTATTACATATTACTTTTAAGCTTGAAAGAGCAGGCGGAGAAATAAAGCTTCCTACTAATGAGTTTGACGAAAACCCTATTCATGACGTGAAAATGGTTGACATCAATGATTTACAAGACTACGGCTTTTCCGAAAAGTTTATGAATATTATCAAAGCTGGGTTTCCTGATTCAGGCAGTTATAAGGGCTTGAAATCAGCAATTGGATTATAAGGTCCCATCCAAAGATTTTGTAATTCTAAACTCTAAGCGAGGACGCTTTCTCAAAAAGTGACAGTGCAATTACAACAAATGCCTATTTATTAATGATTATAGACTTTTGCGGATAAGTGTTTGAGAAGTGTCACCGGAAACGTGGTATAATACCTATTAGGTGTATGAAACATAGGAGGTGCTGGATATGAAATGGGAAGAAGTCAGAAAGATTTATCCGGATAAATTTGTAAAGCTGCAGATATTACAATCCCATATCGAAGGAAACATTCGATATATTGATGATATGGCAGTTGTAAAGGCTTTTGATGATGACAAGGAAGCAACACGGGAATTAGTGAGAGCAAAAGACGATGTTTTGGTATACCATACTGGAAAAGAAAAAATAGAAGTAGAAATAAAGCAAATCTTTGGCTATAGAGGTGTGATTTAATGGACATACAGTTAAGAGACGGACTTCTTTTTACTTCTATAAAAGTAGTATATAAGGGAGTTACTAAGTGCATTGATAATATTGTTATTGATACGGGTGCTGCAGAAACAATTATTTCGCCGGACATAGTTGAAGACATAGGAATAATTGCTGAGCCCAATGATATAGTGAACTCGTTCTATGGTGTTGGAGGAAGTTTGCATAATTTTTTTTCAAAGAATATAGAAGAAGTAGAGATTGGATCGTTAAAACTTCAGGGTGTTAAGCTGGATTTTGGAGTAATTGATCCTAAAGGTAATATCAATGGACTTTTAGGAATTGATTTACTAATAAAGTCAGGTGCAATTATTGATTTAAAAAGCTTAACGTTAACAGTAAATTCCAAATAGAGTGAGTACAGGCGACCATAAAAATTGTAAATGAACTATACTTAATTGCTTAATCACATAAATCATATAGCATCTACCAACTTCTTAATATAATCGATCAACTTTCCATCAAAATTATTTGTCTATAAACGAGGCGCTTCTGAAAAAGTGAGGAGGTTGCACATGAAATACCCGTTTGATTGTATATCTGATTTCATTTTCGTAGTTTGCAAAGTATTTCACTCCCGGAGGGCGCTTTTGACTTATCAGACAATATTCCCGAAAGACGTTACCTTCTATGTTTCGTCTGTACCGGATACAAGAGGGATAGAAAAGACGAACTGGTTTGAAGATGACGAAAAGATCCGGGTTGTCATGGGTGAGGTCGTAAAGATCGGGAATTATTTTGAATGTGAAATAAGGAAGCTGGTATAGCTCCAAAGGTCATATAAGTTTTATTCTGCGATATATTATTTATCACTCTCTAGAGGGGATGATTTAGTGGATAGAAAGGAAAATAGTATTTTTAAATATTATGAAAGCCAATGCAACGAAGATAAAAGGTTAAATGCTACAAAGATCAACAGTGTAGAATTTCTTACTACAATGAGATATCTAAAAAAACTTTGTCATTCAGGATCGGACATATTAGATGCCTGTGCAGGTACGGGAGTTTACGCATTTCCTCTTGCGGAAATGGGACATAAGGTTACTGCAGGTGATTTAGTAGATTATAATGTGAAACAGATCAGAAATAAGCAAGTAGTTAATCCAATTCTTAAAAAAATTTATACAGGAAGCATCACAGACCTGTCTATGTTTGAGGATAATAGCTTTGATGTTGTTTTGAATTTTGGTGCTTTTTATCATTTGAAAGATGAAGAAGGCAGAACAAAATCTATTTTAGAAAGTATGCGTGTAATAAAGCCCAATGGTATCTATTGTTTGGCATATTTAAATAAATTTGCTAATTATGCCAAATATAACAGCATGATGAAAGATAATTTTGATCTTGTTGAAGAGTATATCAATATCGGTTATGAGAAAGAAAATTTTTTGTTTTATGCGACAACTCCAGAGGATGTTGAGTCATTAATGTCTAGTTTCAGTTTAGTGCAAATGCACAATATCGCTACCGATGGAGCTAAATTTGTTATGAAAGATACGGTAAATTCCTTTAATGATGCTGAATTTGAAAGGTGGTTGAATATTCACTATAGAATTTGTGAGATCAAAAGCATTTTAGGATACAGTGAACATGCACTTTATATTGGTAGAAAACTCAAGTAGATTTGATCAAGAGCATATTCTATACATTTAATGCAGTCAATATAAAAGTAAACGGAGAAAACCCGTATTGCATGCTTGTTGGATTTTGTACAATATCAGAAATTCGATCAGTAAAGGTGTATAGATGATTTACAATGGCAGACTGCTGAAGTGATGGTTTTCCATGCACGCCCGATACAGGATTCTAAACCCGTATGTTTTAGGAGGCAATAGTAATGAGCAATTTACCACAAAGAAAGCAATTAAGATTAAGGGATTATGATTATTCGCAGGCAGGGCAATATTTTATAACGATATGTGTAAAAGACAGACATAATATTTTATGTGATGTAGGGGGCGCCGCCTACGGCGACCCGCAGATACCAATGACACAAACAGGTAAAATGGTTTTGCATTATTTACAAAATATAGGTAAGGTATATGAAAATGTCATATTGGATTGTTCCATAATAATGCCAAACCATATTCATTGTATAATTGCATTACAAAATGACACCGGATCGCCGTGGGCGGCGACCCCTACAACAATACCTGTAATCCTTAATTCGTTTAAAACGATAACATCAAAAAAATACGGTCAGACTCTGTGGCAACGCGGATACTATGAACACATAATACGTAATGAAATCGAATTGCAAAGAATCAGACAATATATTACAGAAAATCCCGCCAAGTGGCAGGAAGACATGTATTTCATTTAGTACACTAACTTTATATTTTGCGAATCAATAAAAATAATTTTTATTCCCTGAATTTACTTGACATTACGAACCAAACCGGAGGATCAACCATGTTTGAATTAAAGCCGATTGATGAGGAAACAAGGGAGGAAGCCGTAAATTTAATAATCGAAAATTGGGGCTCTCATATAATTGTTACAAAAGGGAAAATACACTCAGCGAGAGATTTGCCGGGATTCATTGTCAATGTGAATGGCAAAATCGGAGGCCTGATAACTTGCCATATTGAAAACGGCGAGTGTGAGATTGTGTGCCTTGAAAGTACTTTTCAAAACCAAGGATTTGGTACGAACCTGATCGATAAAGTTGTAGAGACTGCCAGAGGACATAACTGCAAAAGAGTATGGCTCATTACTACCAATGATAACACTCATGCAATCCGGTTTTATCAAAAGAGGGGTTTTAACATTGCGGGTATTCATATAAATGCGATACAGGAGTCGAGGAAAATAAAGCCTCAGATACCTTTGTACGGATTTGACAATATTCCTATACTTCACGAAATTGAATTTGAGAAGATATTATAAGGGGAGAATTCAGACGATAAGGGCGCGCAATGCGCGCCCCTACAATCTCTAAATTAAATTAATTTATGCTTGACCAAGCAGCTACATGTCAGAAGCGTCCCTATTCATATTCCTTAACCATCAGCGCTCTTACGTATCCGCGGTCCTTGGTTGTGGAATCCACATAGAAGCCGCGCCCGTAGTAAAAGCGCACAAGATCCCTGTATTTTGAAGCGGTGTGCAGGCTGACCCTTTTAGTCTGCCTGGATTTCAGAAGCTTGTCAACAAGGTTCATCAGAGATTTTCCTATACCAATGTTGTGGTACTGAAGGCTTACTCCAAACCTGCTTATATAAGCGGTGTTATCAGGCAATATATTTACTCTTATCGTGCCGACAGGCACATCGTCAATCAACGCCACAAAAACATCCTTGGTTTCAATATCCCTTTTTATATCCTCCAGGCTTTCGGATAAGGCATCCATGGTGCCTACAAGGCCTGCATCCTGCATGTATTTGTTGAAGGCCTCCTTCATGATGCCCTGGATGCCCGGAGCATCATCGATTGTTGCTCTTCTTATAATAAATGAATAATTCATAACAATTCACCATCGCATAAACTACCCGTCTTCGGGGGAATTTATAAATCTGTAACGGGTTTATTGGTTCATCAATATTGCCATAATCGCCTTTTGAACGTGCATCCTGTTTTCTGCCTCGTCAAATATCAGAGATTGCGGCCCGTCAATCACATCCTCGGTAACTTCGTAACCCCTGTAAGCAGGAAGACAGTGCAGGAATACCGCATCTTCGTTTGCTTTCGAGAAGAGTTCCCCGTTTACCTGGTATGGCAGGAAGGTCTTTATCCTTTGCTCCTTCTCGGCTTCCTGACCCATACTGACCCAGGTATCGGTATAAACAACATCCGCATTTCTGATTGCTTCAACCGGATCTTCCGTCAAAATCACTTGGGAGCCTGATGCTTTAGCAGCTTCCTTTGCTTCGGCTATGATTGTTTTATCACATTCATAGCCCTTGGGAGCAGCCACTGCAATGTCCATGCCCACCTTGGCACAGCCGTGAAGCAAGGAATTTGCAACATTGTTTCCATCTCCGACATAAGCAAGCTTGAGGCCCTTTAAAGTGCCTTTGTGTTCATAAACTGTAAAGAGGTCTGCCAGTATCTGGCAGGGATGCATGAGATCCGTCAGTCCGTTGATTACGGGAACTGATCCGTATTTTGCAAGCTCTTCAACATCACTGTGCTTGAAAGTCCGGATCATTATACCGTCAATATACCGGGAAAGCACTTGAGCTGTGTCATATATGGTTTCACCGCGGCCAAGCTGTATATCATTGGCGCTGAGGAAGAGAGGATACCCCCCCAGCTGGTACATTCCAACTTCGAAAGATACCCTGGTCCTGGTAGAGGATTTGGTGAATATCATCCCAAGTGTCTTGCCCTTTAGAATGTGGTGCTGGATACCTTCCTTCTGCTGCCTTTTCAATTTTTCCGACAGCTTCAGAATTTCCTCTATTTCATCTAAAGTGAGGCCATTAATACTTATTAAATGTTTCATTTTTAAGACACCTCCAAAAAAATTATATTGCCGGAACTAATCCTGATTATATTTTGAATATTCATCAAGGGAGTAAACATCCCATTCCCTTTCATTTACCATTTGTTCCAACACCTCAAGCAGAGCCTTTGTTGTATCCAGCGAGGTGATACAGGGGGTGTTGTATTCCATGGCTGTACGCCTTATAAGAAAGCCCAGCCGTGAAGAAATTTTGCCTTTGGTGGGTGTGTTTATCACCAAAGTAGCCTTGTCATCCTTGATGTAATCCAGGATATCGTCATTGGAAACAAATTCTACCTCCAGGCCCACTCTTGACAGGTATGAATAAGTGTCTTCCGTTGCCATAAGCCTGAAATCAAGCTCAAGAAGCTTATTTGCAATTTCTATGCACTCTTCCTTGTCCCTGTCGGCCACTGAGAGCAATACGCTGCCTCCGGAGGGAATTTTAAGATTTGATGCCACGAGGGCCTTGTAAAGCGCACTGTGGTAATTTTTATCAACGCCCATAACCTCTCCGGTTGACTTCATTTCAGGTCCAAGGAAGGGATCGACGGTAATCAGCTTGGAGAAGGAAAATACCGGGGCCTTGACGGCTACAAAATCAGATTCCTTCGCAAGTCCGGGCTTGTAGCCAAGCTCGGACAGTTTGCTGCCCATAATCAGCTTTGTCGCAACATTCACCATCGGTATGCCGGTTATCTTGCTCAACACCGGAACGGTACGGCTGGCACGCGGATTGACTTCAATCACGTAAACCTTGTTGTTCTGGTCCAGCACAAATTGAATGTTGAACAGTCCCACAATTTTAAGCGCTTTTGCCAGTTTCACCGTATAATCAACTATTGTATCCTTGACTTCCCTGCTTAAGGAGTGGGGCGGGTATATGGCTATGCTGTCTCCGGAATGAACTCCGGCGCGCTCGACATGTTCCATTATACCAGGGATTAATACCTCTGATCCGTCACATATTCCGTCAACTTCCACTTCTTTTCCCGTGATATATTTATCTATAAGTATCGGGTGTTTGGTGGATATATCAACCGCCAATGTCATGTATTCCTCGAGGGTGGCATCGTTATATACAATTTCCATAGCTCTTCCGCCCAGGACGTACGAAGGTCTTACAAGCACAGGATAGCCGATTTTGCCGGCTACCACCCTGGCATCCTCATATGAAAATACCGTACTGCCGACAGGAATAGGGATGTTCAGTTCCTCCAGAAGTTTCAGGAATTTATCCCTGTCTTCTGCAACATCTATATTTTCCACCGAGGTGCCAAGTATATTGACGCCCTCCCTGTACAGTGGACCTGCCAGGTTTATTGCCGTCTGGCCTCCAAACTGAACAATGACACCTATGGGTTTTTCCTTCTGTATTATATCAAGCACGCATTCCTTTGTCAGCGGCTCGAAGTAGAGCTTGTCGGAGGTGTCAAAGTCGGTGCTGACGGTTTCGGGGTTGTTGTTTATTATAATGGATTCTATTCCCAGTTCCTTCAAGGTCCTCACAGAATGTACACTGCAGTAGTCAAATTCTATTCCCTGTCCGATTCTTATTGGCCCGGAGCCGATAACAAGGACCTTTTTATTGTCCGAGACAATGACATCATCCCTCTCCTCGTAGGTGGAATAATAGTATGGTGTAACCGCCTCGAATTCGCCCGCACAAGTATCGACTATCTTGTAAACCGGATTGATAGGGAACCTGCTTCTTACTTCAAGTATCTTTTCTACCGGTACATTCACCAGGTTGGCAATATATGAATCTCCGAAGCCTGCCTTTTTTGCACGGGAATACAGGTCGTAATCAAGCCACGCTATGCCTGCGTTCTTAATTTCCTCTGCCAGGCGCACTATCTTTTTAAGCTTTCTTATGAAGAAGTCGTCAATCTTCGTGATATTTACTATTTCACCGGCCGTGAAACCCTTCTGAAGAGCCTTGCAGATGGCGAAAATCCTTTGGTCGTTAGGCTGCTTCATATACTCCAGAAGCTCTTCCCGGGTTTTATTTTCAAAAAGGCTCAACCCCAGTTGATAATTGAACTTGATATCAAGAGAATCGATGGCCTTTAGCAGGGACTCTTCAAAAGTCCTTCCGATTGCCATTACTTCACCTGTAGCTTTCATCTGGGTACCAAGGCTTCTGTCGGCTGTTGTAAATTTATCGAAGGGCCATCTTGGGACCTTGGTTACAATGTAGTCCAAAGATGGCTCAAAACAGGCATAAGTGTTCTGGGTAACCGAATTCTTGATCTCATCAAGGTTAAGCCCTATGGCTATTTTTGCAGCCACCCTGGCAATTGGATATCCGGTAGCCTTTGAAGCCAGCGCGCTTGAACGGCTTACGCGGGGATTTACCTCGATCACAACGTATTCATAGCTGTTGGGATTCAGTGCAAACTGGATGTTGCAGCCGCCCTTTATGTCGAGAGCACGTATTATCTTGATTGATGCGGTACGAAGCATCTGGTATTCCACATCCGACAGGGTCTGGCTCGGAGCGACAACAATGCTGTCCCCTGTATGGACGCCTACAGGGTCGAAATTTTCCATATTACATATGATTATGCAGTTATCCGCGCCATCCCGCATAACCTCATACTCGATTTCCTTCCAGCCGGCGACACTCTGCTCAAGCAATACCTGGCTTATCATGCTGAGCTTCAACCCTTTGCCGCATATATACTTAAACTCGTTCATATCGTTGGCGATACCTCCGCCGGTACCTCCAAGGGTATAGGCAGGCCTGATTATGATAGGGAAGCCCACCTCTCCGGCAAATTCAATGGCGTCATCCAAATTTGTTAC
The DNA here is from genome assembly GCA_937873555.1 of uncultured Clostridia bacterium. Taxonomy (GTDB): domain Bacteria; phylum Bacillota; class Clostridia; order Acetivibrionales; family CALMWN01; genus CALMWN01. The sequence continues at coordinate 275 of CALMWN010000012.1, read as the reverse complement.
AATTGTACTGTGCGGAACCTTTTCACCTATTTCCTGAATTGTGCGCTTGAAAAGCTCTCTGTCTTCAGCCTTTTTTATGGACTGAAGCGATGTACCTAAAAGTTCTATCCCCATTTCATCGAGGATTCCGTCTGAAGCCAGTTGTACAGCCATATTCAAGCCTGTTTGACCGCCAAGTGAGGCCAGAATACCATCCGGCTTTTCCTTCCTGATTATCCTTTCTACAAAATCCAAAGTTATAGGTTCTATATAGATTTTATCAGCGGCTTCGGTAT
>CALMWN010000011.1 GCA_937873555.1 uncultured Clostridia bacterium | reverse complement strand
AACAAATAATGTTATTTGCGGTTTGTTTCAAGGATAAGGATACCGGTTTCATACAGCCGTAAATGGCAGCATGGTAAAGAAATCTGCATAAATGAAACATATCTCTCATATGCACGGGTTTTACTTTACCAAATTATAATAGTATAATGTATCATGAAATAGAATTTGTGTGGTACGGCTGAAATGCTTTATTTACTGTATTTGTGAATATTCGCCTCAGGAATTGCAATAAAGTTTATCGGGGTTTCAAAATGGACGCTAACTATGACAAACAGCAGATGCGCAAAGAGATTCTGCATCTTGCCTGGCCTGCAATTGCAGAACAAATATTGATAATGATGGTTGGAATAGTTTCGACCATATTTGTTGGAAGAATCGGCACAGACTCGCTGGCAGCGGTTGGCTTTATAAACGTATTGATAATGTTTTTTCAGACTATTTTTGCCGGCCTTGCAACAGGATGCACTATAGTTATTGCACGCCTCACAGGTGAGGGTGACAATATCAATGCAAAAACAGCACTGGCACAATCTCTCTATATGGGTTTGATAGTCGGTATTTCAGTCACAATTCTGGGATATGCGACTGCCTATCCACTGTTGGGATGGTTCTTCGGTTCACTGGATAAAAGCGTTCTGGATATTGGCATGCTGTATTATCTGATAGTCCTGGCGGGGCTTCCCTTCCTTGTGCTTGATATGATAATAGCCGGTGCCGTCAGAGGTGCAGGGGATACCAGGACGCCCATGTTCATTACGGGTGCGGTAAACGTAATAAATCTTATATTGAGCAGCCTGCTTATTTTTGGAGTTTCTTACGGGGGAAATGAAATAATTCCGGCGTTCGGTGTGAAGGGTGCGGCATACTCCGTTACAATAGCAAGAATTTGCGGTGCACTGGTAAGATTATATGTGCTGTTTTTCGTAGAAGGCAAAATCAACCTATCACTTAAGGATAATTTAAAATTCCAGATCGATATGATTTTAAGAATTGTAAATGTGGGTATACCCTCATTTATGGAACAGGCGGTAATGCAGGGCGGGTTTTTGCTTATGCAGTTTTTTATCGTGGAAATGGGAACTGCCTCATCTGCAGCCTGGCAGGTTGGTACAAATGTCAATTCACTTGCCTGGATGCCGATTTTCGGGTTTGCAGTGGCAACAACCACAATGGTAGGACAAAGCCTCGGCAGACAGGATTATGAAAGAGCGGACATATACAACCGTGAAGCCAGGAAGATAGCCGTAATTGTTATTTCCGTCATGGGAATCCTGACATATTTACTGGCAAAACCTATGGCAAGCCTTTATAGTAATGACTTGGAGGTCATTACCTTAAGCATGGTGGTAATAAGGGTATTTACTTTCACCGAGCCGTTTATAGCTGTAATGAATGTAAGCTCCGCCACTCTGAGGGCTGCCGGTGATTTAATCTATGTAATGGTTTCATCCATTATCGGGCTTTGGATCTTCAGGGTAATGCTTTCATACCTGTTCCAGCGTTTTTTCGGATGGGGGCTGCATGGTGTTATGATTGGCGTAAGCCTGGATTTTATTGTCCGTTCGACAATGTATTTTTTAAGGGTTAGAACGGGGAAATGGAAATATCTTAAGGTATAGAAAGAACCAAACATATGTTTGATTTTTTGTGCCATTATGCTATAATATAAGTGCTTTATGATAAAGATTTCCCTTGGTTTCGGAGGATGCAATGCCGGATTTTAAAATTGTTTCTGATTATAAACCCTGTGGTGACCAGCCTCAGGCTATAGATAAGCTGTGCAGAGGACTATACAGTGATTTTAAAGGGCAGACTCTTCTGGGTGTCACCGGTTCGGGAAAAACTTTTACCATGGCAAATGTGATTGAAAGGGTGCAGAAGCCAACCCTCGTCATTGCACATAATAAAACTCTTGCTGCCCAGCTTTGCAGTGAATTCAAGGAATTTTTCCCGGAGAATGCGGTAGAGTATTTTGTCAGTTATTATGACTATTATCAACCCGAGGCGTACATACCTTCAACCGATACCTATATTGAAAAGGATTCTTCAATCAATGATGAAATAGACAAACTGCGCCATTCCGCAACCGCAGCACTGCTGGAGAGGCGTGACGTGATAATTGTAGCCAGTGTATCATGCATATATGGCCTGGGTGATCCTGAGGACTATACCGACCTCATGCTGTCGTTAAGGCCCGGTATGACAAAGGACAGGGACGAAATAATACGTAAACTTGTTGAACTTCAATATGACAGAAATGAAATTGATTTCAAGAGAAGTAAATTCAGGGTTCGCGGTGACGTACTTGAGATATTTCCTCCCAATTCATCGGAGAAGGTACTGCGCATAGAGTTCTTCGGTGACGAGATAGAAAGGATCACAGAAGTAGATTCCCTCACAGGTGAAATAATTGGTATAAGATCACATGCGGCAATATTCCCTGCATCACATTATGCAACAACCAGAGCCAAAATGGAGAGGGCTCTTGTCACCATAGAGCAGGAACTGGAGGACAGGCTGAAGGAATTGAAAAGCCAGGGAAAGCTTCTGGAGGCCCAAAGGCTTGAACAGCGCACCAGATATGACCTTGAAATGATGCAGGAGGTCGGTTTCTGCCAGGGAATTGAGAATTATTCAAGGCACATTAGTGGAAGGACGGCAGGAAGCGCTCCTTTTACGCTTATTGATTATTTCCCCAAAGATTATCTGATGATAATCGATGAAGCACACGTAACTGTCCCTCAGGTGGGAGGAATGTACAACGGTGACAGGTCCAGGAAGGAAGCACTGGTGGAGTATGGATTCAGGCTGCCTTCGGCTTTTGACAACAGGCCTTTGAAATTCAAGGAATTTGAGGATAGAATAAATCAGATAGTTTTTGTATCGGCCACCCCTGCGGAATATGAAAAGAAGCATTCAT
>CALMWN010000010.1 GCA_937873555.1 uncultured Clostridia bacterium | reverse complement strand
TTCTTCAATAGAAATTTACACTGCAAAATTTCCACAAATTAATGATGTAACAAAGCAGTATTTATTTGGTGGCCTCTTTTTCATAGGTTCTGTTGTTGAAATCTTCAAAGACCTTTCTGCATTCCTCCAGTTTTTTTTCCGTAACTTCCTTCAGAGGGGATTGAAAAATATCCCTTATTTTTACCTTTTCAAACCAGGATAGGAGTTTTTCCAGCTCCTCCTCATTTTCTTCCGCTTCGGCGAAAGTATAATTGCTCCTGTTTATCTCTTTTTCTATTTCTTTAAAATAATCCTCGCATTTGTCTAATATCTCTTCATACTCAATCTCCCTTGCCTTATTGAAATGAGAGATCACAATTTGCTCATATTTTTCTTCCAGAAAAACGGATTGCATCAGAAGCACTTCCCCTCCGTTGTTTTCTATATCCTGAGCAACGGTAGAAAGTGTGGAATAGTTTTCATCACTGAAAGGAAAAATCCACATCGATTGTTGTATGTTCACTGCACCCAGCTTCTTCAAGCTTCTCCATGCCCCCACTCTCAGCCTGGAGGGCTCGGAGGGCAAAGTATAGTTAATAACCAGCCACTTTAACAAATTAATACCTCCGCATTTTGAAAGGACATTAATCAAAGTATATCATAATGTAACAATCGTTACAATAAAGAATTGAGGGACAGATGGTGCATTTTTTCCTTACGATCAAAAAAACACTTCATAACTCAGCAATTGTAGTATAGAATATATACATATAGTTATGTCAAATTCAAGGTTTGGGGTCATCAGCCCTGATTCGTGCATAAAACATAAATAATCTGGAATCAATTCCATACCGGGATGTGAAGGATCAATGCCTCAAATAATTAAAAAAACTCCAATTGCAGCAATCATGATACTCATTTGCCTTTCATTTTCCGCCTGTGGGCAAGTACAAAAAGCACAGCAGGCAGAAGTACAAACACAAAATACCGCCCGGCCTTTGCAGGAGAAAACCGCGACCGAAACTCAAACACCTTCTCCGGGTGCGGCAGAGACAAAAAAGGGTGCTCAAACTGAAAAGCCCCAGCCTGCCGAAACACCCAAACCTGTGAGTGAAGCAAAACCTTCGCCGGCTGCTGCGGAAAAAAAAGCTGTACCCGTTAGCCGGGAAAAGGCAGATGAGGCGGACAGGTTGTATGACCAGGGCTTTCAACTTTATATGAACGGAAAATATGATGAGGCTATAAGCTATTTCAGCAAATCTATTGAAACCGACCCCGGAAGCTGCAAGGGTTATAATGGCAAGGGAATAGTCCTGTGCTTCAAAGGAAACTATGGTGAAGGTATGAGCCTGATCAGGAAGGCTCTGGAACTAAAGCCCGACTTTGTTTACGCCAACTTCAACATGGCAATGGCCTATAAGCTCCAGAAGGACTATAACAAGTCTATCGAGTGGTTTAACAGGGCATTGTCCTATGACCCCACCGACACATGGAGTTATTTCGGCATAGCAACCATTTATGGTGACTGGAATGATGCCGCAAAAGCTGTAGATTATCTTAAGAAGGCTATTGCGCTCGACCCTTCTGTCAAGGAAGCCGCCAGGCAGCAGTCCCACTTCGACGGCATCAGGAATAACCCTGAATTTATAAGGCTTGTTCAGTGATTATGGTTTTAGAACATATACGGTCTCTAAATGGCAGGGCAACCATTGACCGCCCGGATAAATTGAAGGATAGGTTATTGCCGGCTTATCCTTTTATGGGAGTTATAAAAGCAAAAAAGCCTTGTCTCCCGACAAAGCCTTTTCTGGAGCTGGTGGACGGAATCGAACCCCCGACCTGCTGATTACAAGTC
>CALMWN010000009.1 GCA_937873555.1 uncultured Clostridia bacterium | reverse complement strand
GAGATTTCTGCCTGTCTCGTGGGCTCGGAGATGTGTATAAGAGACAGGTCCTTGTATGAGTGTCTACCACATAATACTTTGCAACTTCATAATGCTTTGTGGAAAGGTAGCTTGACCAGTTATTCTCAGCGCCGTCAACTTCATTTGTTTGAAGCCCGCTGTACACATCTCCGAAAATCATCTGTACCGGGTATGCTCCAAGCGAACTTACAAGATCCATATACAGCTTGCTCTGCTGGACTCTTATCTTCAAGCCCTTCATATCGTTTACCGACCTGATCGGGACTTTTGAATAAAAACATCTTGCACCTGAATCATAGTATGCCAGTCCGAAAATATTCTGCGGCAGAAGAGTTGAAAGGAGCTCTTCCCCTATATCGCCGTTCAAAACCTTCCATAGGTGCTCCGAGTCCCTGAAAAGATACGGAAGGGATAATATATTAAGATTCGGGTCAATGTCGGTAAGGGGAGCCGAGTTTACCCTGGCAAAATCAATACCGCCAAACTGTACCTGCTCTATTACCGATTTCTCATCTCCAAGCTTTGCACCATAATATACGATTATCCTGATTCTTCCCCTGGTCCTTTCCTCTACCAGCTGGGCAAACTTTTCATCACCCCTGGCGGCAGGATAACCATAAGGATGATTTTCCGCCATGCGGAAAACCAACTGCCCTTCCACAGGTCTTGATTCCGGAGCCCTGCTTGACGGGTTGAAAGCCTTTTGTGCCGAAATTCCCGTCTTGTTTGCAGAACTGCTCATGCATCCGGTAAAGATTAAAACAAAAGTACATAATATAAGTGTAACTCTACGCAATTTACCTGACAAAATTATTTCCCCCGTTTTGACTGTCTTTAATGTAAATTGTACCCCTAAATCCTTTGATGCACAACCATGCAAATAAACCAAAACACATTTACATTTATTTATCATTGATATAAAATATAAACAGAATGTATGTTCGATATCAAATAAAATTGCACTGTTAATAAAAGACAAGAACCTTTGTGAATTGGAGAAGCACATATGAATCTTGATCAAATGCTGGACTATTTCAAGTCATCCGATAGAATAACCGGAAATATAACCAAATGGGTCGAAATACAGGAACGTGATGCGGTGTACTCAGATATCCCGGCCGGTATGGATATAAGAATCGCAGAAGCCTTAAGGCGAAGAGGCGTGAATAAGCTGTACTCGCATCAGGCATCTGCCATCGAAGCGGTGTCTGCCGGTAAGAGCGTCGTGGTTGTGACTCCTACCGCATCGGGTAAAACCATGTGCTACAATATTCCGGTTCTCAACGCCATACTCAAGGATGATGAAGCAAGAGCCATATTTCTGTTCCCCACAAAAGCCCTTTCCCAGGATCAAACTTCCGAGCTGCATGAATTGATAACAGAAGCCGGAGTTGATATCAAAACCTATACCTATGACGGTGACACCCCGCAGTCTGCCAGAAAGGCCATCCGTCAGGCAGGACATATAGTAGTCACAAATCCGGATATGCTGCACAGCGGCATTCTTCCGCATCATACAAAATGGACCAAGCTTTTTGAAAACCTGAAATTTATAGTCATAGACGAAGTACATCACTACAGGGGTGTCTTCGGCAGCCATGTAGCCAATGTGATAAGGCGCTTAAGAAGAATCTGCGAATTTTACGGCTCCAATCCGCAATTCATATGCTGTTCCGCAACCATCGCGAATCCCGCCGAACTTGCTTCACGTATAACAGGTTCCGGCATGATGCTGATCGACAACAACGGGGCTCCCTCCGGGAAAAAACACATTATTTTCTACAATCCTCCACTGGTCAATAAGGAGTTGGGTATACGCAAAAGCAGCACTCTTGAAGCCAGGGCTCTTGCAGAGAACCTTATCCGGAACGGTATTCAGACAATAGTTTTTACCAGAAGCCGTTTGAACGTTGAAGTGCTTGTCACTTACCTGAAGGATATTTTTCACGGCAAAATGGGAAGCGAAGGCAGAGTCAGAGGATACCGCGGCGGATACCTTCCCAATCTCAGGAGGGAAATCGAAAGGGGCCTGAGAAATGGAAGCATCACCGGAGTTGTAAGTACCAATGCTCTTGAATTGGGTATTGACATTGGAAACCTTGAGGCATGCATAATATGCGGTTATCCGGGAACAATAGCCAGTACATGGCAGCAGGCGGGAAGAGCCGGAAGGCGTAACAGTGTCTCTGCGGCATTCCTGATTGCCAACAGCAGTCCCCTTGACCAGTATATCGTAAACAATCCCGACTACTTTTTCGGCAAAAATCCCGAAAACGGCCTCATCAATCCCGACAACCTTGTAATACTGTATAATCACATGAAGTGTGCCGCCTTCGAACTTCCATTCGAGGATGATGAAAAATTCGGGGTGGAAACCACACGTGAAATGCTGTCTTACATGGAGGAAGCCAGACTGGTAAGACACGTTGGGGGAAGATGGCACTGGATGTCCGATGTGTTCCCCTCCGATGATATAAGCTTGAGAAGCGCTTCCAATGAAAACTTCATAATAATAGATATTTCCGACCCTCACAGGAGGGTTATCGGAGAGACCGACAGATTCAGCGCTCCTACGCTGTTACACGAGGAAGCCATATATATTCACGAGGGACAGCAGTACCAGGTCGAAAAACTTGACTTTGACGATAAAAAAGCCTATGTCAGGAAGGTTGATGTGGATTACTACACTGATGCAAATATAGCTGTGGAACTTAAGGTGATAGATGTTTTCAGGGAGCAGGATTATTCCGGAATATCCAAATACAGTGGTGAGGTAATGGTCACCTCACTTGTGACCATGTTCAAAAAAATAAAACTCTACACCCATGAGAATATCGGAGCCGGACCTGTAACACTACCAGAAATGGAAATGCATACCACATCCTACTGGATAAGCCTGCCGGAGCAGCTGCCCGGAATAAGCCTGCAATCTCAAATGCAGAACGGGCTTCTTGGTCTGTCCAACATAGTGGCTAACTGTGCTCCAATCTACCTTATGTGCGATCCGGGTGACATCAGGGTTGTGTATCAGGTTAAATCCACCTTCACACAAAAGCCAAGCCTGTATATATATGACAGTTATCCGGGGGGCGTAGGCTTCAGTGAAAAACTGTTCGGGCTTCATGAAGAATTGTTTGCCACTGCTGCCGACATGATAAGGCAGTGCAGCTGCGAATCCGGCTGTCCATCCTGCGTCGGTCCGCTAAACGAGTTTTCCGGCAGCGACAATCCCAAGGAAATAACGTTAAAACTGATCGACGCAGTATTACGGTAGGCATGGAGGTACTATCTACGCGTACATATATGTTTGATATTATGTAATATCAGAAATACGATAAATAATGGTGTATAGATGATATATAATGACAGACAGAATATTTTATGTGATGTAGGGGTCGCCGCCCACGGCGACCCGCAGATACCAATGACACAGACAGGTAAAATGGTCTTGCAGTATTTACAAAATATAGGCAAGGTATATGAAAATGTAATATTGGATTGTTTCATAATAATGCCAAACCATATTCATTGTATAATTGTATTACAGAACGACAACGGTTCGCCGTGGGCGGCGAACCCTACAACAATACCTGTAATTCTTAATTCCTTAAATATGGGAGATGAAATCGAATTGCAAAGAATAAGGCAATATATTACAGACAATCCCGCCATGTGGCATGAAGATAAATATTTCATTTAGTACACTATCTTTATTAAATGTGCTATAGATGAATAATGGCAAAAGAACATGCTGAGTATGAAAAGCTCTGTTATATATTAATACTACAAGAAACTATTCGGGAGGAGGCTCTATGCAAAACGACCTCAGAAGCAAGCTTGAAATGTATAAAAAGAATACACCCCAAAATGAGCCTTCCCAAAAGCGGGAAAAGATTGACATGCCGGACTTTCCCGGAAGTACTGCCTTAAGTAACGGCAATGGCTCCTTTCTCCTTATTGAAGACCGTTTCCCGTTGTCATATATTCATGGCGGTTATCCTCTCGGCAAATCACTGGGTATCGATATGCATCCGCTGCTGAAACTTTGCGGCAGCCATGACTGTTCCCCCGGCATCAGGGATTTCCTCTTTCTTGATACCGAGACAACCGGACTTTCAGGCGGTGCCGGTACCGTCGCCTTTCTTATAGGTACCGGCTGTTTTGAGGAGGATTTTTTTGTACTTCGGCAGTTCTTTATGCGCGACTATGATGAAGAACCTGCTGTCCTGACCGCTTTAAATGAGCTTTTCGATTCACATAAAGGGCTGGTGACCTTCAACGGAAAAGCCTTTGACTGGAATCTCCTTCAAACCAGGTTCATATCCAACAGAATAAGGCCCGGACTGAAGAACCCTGTCCACTTGGACCTCCTGTTCCCTTCAAGAAGCATCTGGAAGCTCAAGCTGGAGAGCTGCAGGCTTTCATCGCTTGAGGAAAATGTACTTGGCGAATACCGGGCTGACGACATACCTGGTGCCATGATACCTTCAATTTATTTCAAATACCTTGAAGACAGGGATACTTCCGTTGTGAAGAAGGTAATAAAGCATAACGAGTCCGATATACTATCAATGGTTTCTCTCATGCTTAAAATAAATTCTCTCCTGGCCGATCCGCTTGCGCAGGCTGAAGATGGCCATGAACTTCTCGGTATCGGAGGCATTTTTGAAAAGAACGGTGAACATCAGAGTGTTCTGGAATGCTACAATGCATGTATTTCTTCAGATAGTTTCACCATAAAAGGTACAGCCTCCAAAAGGCTGGCTTTTATACATAAAAAAAACGGAGACTATCGAAAATCGGCCGACCTTATGGAATTAATGCTGCAATGCTCAAAAGTCCCGGATATGACGATTATGATTGAGCTTGCAAAGTATTATGAACATAAGGAAAAAAACATTGAAAAGGCTCTTGATATAACCGAAAGAGCAATTGAAACATCTCTTGCAACAGGCCTTAAAAACAGCCCGAATCATCAACAGCTCAAGCTGAGAATGGACAGGTTGAAACGCAAAATCTCCAGATATAGTGCTTTTTAACATAGCATATTTCCGGTCTTTGAAAAAAAGTATGAGAATTAAAAAAATATTCCAATTTATACGTATAAGGAGTATAATTGTTTTAATGCTGATGAATTTCTATCGTTTATGGATTCATTTTCAGCACCAACAAGGGGAGTGTCAAAATGAGTTCATCGAGCAACAACATTGATAACGACGTAGAAGTTCCTGAAATAACGACTGAAGCTGAAAGTATAAGTGAACCGGAATCCTTTCAAAGTGCACCCGACCCCTGGGATACCAAAGACTCTGAATTCAGGAGCAGCCTCAGAAGAAAAATTATCTCCTTTGCATGGCCCTGTGTGGCTGAATTATTTCTTGTATCCCTTATTGCCATGGTAAGTCTCATAATGGTCGGCCATCTTGGCGCTTATGCAATTACTGCGGTTGGTATAACCAACCAACCTGTCTTAATTAGCGTAGCTGTTTTCCAGGCCTTCAATGTAGGAGCTACAGCATTGGTAGCCAGGTTTATCGGAGCGAAGGAGTACTCAAACGCAAAGACTGTCGTCATTCAAGCTCTTGCCGTATCAATATTTACCGGTACCCTCATGTGCATAACCGGCGTGTACTTCGCGAAAAGCATAGTTGTAGCCATGGGCGCACAGGAGGATACTGTAGCATATGCTGAACTGTATCTTAAATATATGTCCGTAGGAATAATATTTCAAGCCATTCCGACAGCCGTATCCTCACTTTTAAGAGGTGCAGGTGATACAAAATCCCCTATGCGGTACAACATCGCCTCAAACATAATAAATGTAGTTTTCGGCTACCCGCTCATATACGGCTTTTGGTTCATACCGGGCTTTGGTGTTGAAGGTGCCGCAATAGCTTCCACACTCGCAAAAATCTCAGCCTGTGCAATGTCGATATACATAATCTGCACCAGCAAGCTGCCTATAGCAGTTACCCTGAAAGACAAGTTCAGGCTTGACTTCTCAATGCTCAAAAGGATCATGAATATTGGAATCGGAGCAGCTGGTGAGCAGCTGGTTTTAAGAGTTGGCCTCATCCTGTTCACAAAAATGGTCGCAGATCTGGGAACGGTATATTTCGCTGCACATCAGATAGGTATAAATATAAACAGTCTTTCCTTCAATTTTGGGCAGGCACTGGGAATGGCTGCCACATCCTTTACAGGGAGGAGCCTTGGCGCAAAAAAGCCCGAAATGGCGGAAAACTACTGCAGGGAAATCAGAAGGATGGGTATGGTAATTTCAATATTCATCAGTGCCAGCTTCCTGTTTTTTGGCGCAGGGATAGCGCGTCTGTACACACCGGATGCCGCAGTTATAGTGAACGTTGTAATCATATTAAGAATTCTGGCTTTAATAATTCCGGCACAAAACTCACAGATCATAATCGCCGGCGGCCTGAGAGGCGCCGGCGATACACGCTGGACATTGATTTCCACTTTTTGCGGAGTGTTTTTTGTAAGGGTTATCCTCGCGTTTTTTCTCATCAAAGTGCTGATGCTTGGACTTGTAGGCGCATGGATAGCCGTGGGACTTGATCAGCTGGTACGGTCAACAGTCATCTATCTCAGGTTCAGGAACGGCAAGTGGAAACTGTTAAGGGTATAAACGTACAATCTTTCAATAGCAGTACTTAAGTTTATCAAATTCATCCAACATGGTCATGTAGTTGTCATAATTACAGCCCACTGCTATTGAATGTGTAGCGCCAAGAATAAATCCGCCGTTTTTTGCAGCATGTTCCACTGCATACCGGACATCTTTAATAATATCTTCCTTTGTGCCCCCTACAAGGTTTTCCACAGAAACGCCGCCCCACAGACAGATTTTATCTCCATACTTCTCCTTTACTTCCCTTATATCCATTCCGGCTGTCCCCTGTATGGACTGATAACAGCTGAAGCCCGCTTCAACCAGCATGTCCATCAGCTTCCAGTTGTTCCCGCATGCATGCTTCAAAACAGGAAGTTTAAAGTTTTCATTCACTTTTTGGATTCTTTCCTTCAATATGGGAAAAACAAACTCCCTAAACATTGCAGGGGATATCATCGGCCCTGATTTATAGGCAAAGTCCTGACCCCAGAATACACCGTCAGTCCCTTTCCTTATGTAATGAAAATCATTTTTATTGGCTTTTTTCATGCGGTTTCTGGCAGCAGCTTTGACAACCTCCGGATTGGAAATGTACTCGGTCAATCCCCTTTCCATGCCTCCAAGGAGAACCATTCCTACTTCCCCTCCCGAAGGCCCTAAAATGAACTTTTCCTTTCCCAACTTCTCTATTACATAATCTACAACTTCAAATATTGACTCATCCGGTTCTTCATCCGGAACATCCTCCGGATAATCCTCAATATTGAATTCCTGTTCCCAAATCCCCGGATCTTCTATCATTGTTATATCATGGGTGATGTCCGACAGCTTGTAAACCCTGCCTTTCTCATCAATCCACGTGGTTTCATCCAGCCTTTTCGGAGGGTTTGGCCTGTAATCCCTCGGAGGAACCAGACTTGAAGCCATGGAGGATACATTTACAATATCCACACAATCAAGCTTTTTGTACAGCTCTACCGTATCCTCCTTCCAGCTTTGGACTACTTCATCCCTTCGCCCTTCCCAGAATGCAATCTGGCTTTTTGCTTTCGCCCTGAGATATGTTTCATGTCCAAGTATTTTTTCTGCAGTATCAAAATCTATACTGAACTCACCATACGGTATCCTGTCAGGTACTTCCAATCTCAAGGCTTTGCTTACTCTTTCCTTTGAATTCATGGCACTCCCTCCAACCTCTAATTTATATGGCGTATTACTGATAATTATATATCCCGGGCTTGACCCAGTCAAACCCATACTTGATAAAAAGCATGCAGGTCCACTGACTGAGTGGTCTGCATGCTTTATCACATGCTAAATAGCTTATGCTCCCTGATTTGCCATCTTCTTCTGCTTTCTTCTTGCAAACATCGACATTGGGTAGTTCAGAACAAAATATACGAGAGCGATAAAGGCATATGTGGTAAATATCTGGGCAGAAGCACCGTATTTACCCATGATTATCATGCCTTTGCCAAAAAGGTCTTCGATCCCTACAGCCCATACAAAGGATGTATCCTTCACAACAGTTACGAACTGGGAAACCAGGGGTGGAATCATATTCCTGAAGGCCTGCGGCAGTATTATGTGCCTCAAGGTCAACCAACATGCTTATATAAAATTTGCAAGTGTTCCCTCAATCAATCGCATAAATCCTTCTCCTGATTAAAGTTTTTCATTCCTGTATAACATGGACAGCACAATCGTTCCACTCAATATAAATGAAATAAGGTATAACAGCTGGAAGCTGCTGTGCTGATATATGGGGTTGCTGATTTCCGGCAGCATTTTCATGATGAAATTTCCCACAACCGGTGCTATAAAAACACTTAGCCCATAAACAGCACCAAACCAGCCCTCATATATCGTCTTATTGCCCTCGGGCATAATCTCATACCGGTAGGTGAATACAGCAATATTGAAGCCGCCGTATCCGATACCTGAAAGTACAGGAGCCAGAAACAACAGGAAATATGTGTCATTTGTCAGAAAACTATATACCAGAACCTCGGATACAACAAACAGGACGGACACCTTAATTACAAACTGCAAGCCTTTTCTGCTTTCGATCCGGCTCCAGACCCTGGTAGAAAGAATCATCAGCAGGTACATTATAACATTAACCGAAGTAATGAATCCGTAATCCAGCTTGAGGTACCGGATAAGATAAATTGGAGTAAATGAATTGGAAAGGGTCAGTCCCAGGTAAAAAAGAAATATAAAGGATAGAAAGCTTTTATATTTTCTGTTTTTGAAAGGCTCAAAAAAAAGGTGTGCATCAAGTGCAACACTCTTACTGACCGGATTCGGCGGTTCTTTAATATTCCACAAAACAGCAGCATCGGTAATCGCGAAAACCAGGGCTGATATATATATGACTAAAAAGCCCGTGTATCCCTTGTGGAACCAGTCCAACACAAAGCCTGCGATTATTGAAACTGATGTGAATGATATCCTGAGCCACAAAGTACGTAAAAAAATGAACTCATTTCTTTTATCCTGGGACACAATGCTGGTAACCCACACATTTGCACCTATTCCGTAAAAGCTCCACAAGATGTTGCCAAGAACAATCATTATTGTCGCAGAAACGATAATGAAGCTTCTGTTGTTTGAGATTAAAGGTAAAAGAATTATTGAGCATACCATGAGCCTTGAAACTAAGCTGAAGGCCAGCAGCAGATTCTTTCTCTTCTCCATGCGTTCATAAATCAGAAATGAAGACAGGGCGATTATAGATCCCCATACATTGGCATTATTCAATATTCCTGCCAAAAGGTCCGAAGCGTCTATTAAAACAATGTATCCTGAAAGGAACACTCCTGTTGTAAGAATTATTGAGGCATTTATCAGTATGCCGTCCAATATGAAAAGCAATTGGCTCTTTCCATATTCACCCTCACAAAAACCAACAAAGCCTGGCACTTTAAACAGCTTTATGGCAATCTCCCCATTTCATCAAGTATGATTTATATCCGTTCCCTGCTGGGTTTGCCCGTTGCGTCTTCGGCACACCAATATTATAGCACTTATATAAATCTTAAGATACAGTTTTGTTTATAATGTTTTTGGAGTAAAAACATATATAATAATGGTCAGATAGTAAATTATCAATTGAAAAAAGGCGAAATAAATTATATATTAGTAATATTACACAGAAAGAAACAGATGATTAACTTTCAGGGGTGAATGTATTGAGACTGGCTAAAGAAAATTTTATAGGATTTTCAAAGTATTTAAAGGATACATTTTTAAGGCATATACTATGGTATTTTACGCTTGCCGCCCTATTTTTCAAATGTATAATCCTTATTGGATTCAATATGAACAGGACACATTTGATTTTCAGCTTCAGAACCTCACTTTCCACTACTTTTCCCAATACAATTTTCTTTCTGTCTTTCATAATTCTCTTTCTTTCATTCGCATTCCTCTTAAGCGGAAAACTCCGGTTGATGTATCTGATTGTGATAAACCTAGTTTTTTCATTCCTATTTCTCGTGGACCTCTGGTATTACAGGGGATTCGGTACCATGCCGGTATTACAGATAATAAAACAGACCGCCAACCTTAATAACATGTCTCAAGGCATATTATCTGTGATGCATTTGATAGATGCCGTTTTGCTGCTTGATTTCCCATTGATACTTGTATATTGGATAATGAACAGAAACCTGTGCCGGGGTTTTGTCAGGAACGGTTTGCTATTCGCCCTGACTTTCATAATACCTTTAGGTGTAATTACATACATACCTTTGAAGACCGACTTACTTGAAAAAAACTGGGTAGATCCGAATTTTATAAATACCAGCTACTCACCCATCGGCTATCATATATACAGCATCTATTCGTTCTGGAAAGACAGCAAACCCGTTCAACTGTCGAAAACTGAATCCGACTATATTAGGAAATGGTTCAAAGACAAGTTCGAGAACCTGCCTGACAACAAATACAAGGGAATGTTCAAGGGTAAGAACCTTATACACATTGACATCGAATCAATGGAAAACTTCGTAATAGGCCGCACTGTAAACGGCCAGGAGATCACACCAAATCTGAACAGGCTTTTAAAAAACAGCCTGTACTTTGCCAGCACCTATGAACAGGTCAACCAAGGTAACAGCTCCGATGCAGACTTCATGGTGAATACCTCAGTTTATCCCCTGCGTCAGAATAGCGTATTTTATGCATACCCTGATAATACCTACCCCGGATCAACACCCAGGCTGCTGGAAAAGCTGGGTTACAATACTCTGGCGCTGCACCCTGATGAGGGAACCTTCTGGAACTGGATGCCCAACCTGACAGCAATAGGTTTTCAACAGCGGATAGGCGCTGAGGCCTGGGATATGGATGACACCTTTTTCCTGGGAATATCGGACAGCTCATTTTTCAGGCAGGCAGAGCCATATATTGCCAGGCTCAAGCAGCCGTTTTATGCGTTTATGCCCACGCAGTCAAGCCACTCACCATTTGACATTCCGGAAAAGTACAGGTACATGAAGCTGGATGAAAGTATGGCAAATATGACCCTGGGACTGTATTTCCAGAGCATGTATTATGCAGACAAGTGCATAGGTGAAATGATAAGCTATCTTGAAAGGGACGGCCTGCTTGATAACACTGTTGTTGTATTTTGCGGTGACCACTCGGGTATAACAAGGTATCACCCCGGAGAAGCAGCTAAAGTACAACCTGCGCAGGATTGGTGGCTGGTGGGTGATAAGCGTCAGATTCCTTTCATCATTTACCAGAAAAATATTTCTGGAGAAAAATTCGATATTAATGCCGCGCAGGTTGATATACTTCCCACAATTGCCTATATCATGGGGGTTGACCAGAAAGACTATGAATACACGGCAATGGGACGCAACCTTTTAAACACGAAGAAAAATTTTGCCGTGCTGGTTGATGGCAAATATGTTGGTGATGCATCAAGTGAAGAACAGAAGGAGCATGATATCCAGGGACTGGAAATTGCAGATACCATTGTCAAAAGCAATTATTTCAAGCTGCATGAATAAAATTTGCTCGGCATCGAGCCTCGCAAACTTTTGTCTTCACATGTTGCAGACCTAATCAGAATTCAGGTAAAAGCGGGGATCAGCATCCCCGCCCATATGTACGAAATAAAGATATAAGTGAGGAAGGCTCCTACTTGGTGCATCTGTAAATTACTGCAGGTGGTATATTCAAAAGTACAAATTCAAGTTCTACCGATTTATAGAGTCTTTTCAAGTCACTCAGGAGGTCAAGCGAATACTGGAACGTAACAAACTTGCCTCCTTCAGGCAATACTTCATGCACTCCTTCAAGTATTTTGTTACGAAGTGACATTTCCAAAACAGCAAACGGAATTCCGGACACGACCAGGTCAGGTTGTCCAATCTCACCATTTTGAGCCATCGTTTCAAGGTTGGCTGCATCTTCATAAAGTTTTATGTATGGGAACTTTGTTTGAAGACACTCGGCGAACTGCGGGTCCTTTTCAAAAACATACAGGTCACATTTATTCGATTTACAGTCCAGAAGATATTTTGTGAAAATTCCCGTCCCCGCTCCCAGTTCCACAATATTCTTACATAAATCCACATCTTCTTTCCTGATCATCTTCTGAGCCAGGAAAGGAGAGCTTGGTATAATGCTTCCCACTCTGGTGGGACTGGCAAGGAATCTTTTCATGAACAACATCCAGTCAGGGTCTTTCTTAAGGCTTGATTTCCCGGAACTTCCCGCACTTATGCTTTTAGTGTTTAACATCTGTCTCTTATACACAT
>CALMWN010000008.1 GCA_937873555.1 uncultured Clostridia bacterium | reverse complement strand
ATATGTATCATCATCTAAGTTAAAATAACTACCATCTCTTAATTCCGATATTTATAAACGTTAAACCCTTTTATCCACAATAACAGTAGTACGCACTATGCTTTTATCAGTAAAAAGGTCCATCGTGTCCCTTGCGCAGGAAGAAAAGCTGTACATGACAGCGCCTTTTTTCCCCGCTTGGAACCAGTGTTTTATACCTGGCTGCAGTGTAATCTGATCCCCGGGTTTCATTATAATCTCATTTCTGACAGTATAGCTCCCGTCTTTCCCTTCGGGTACAAATCCACAGCGCATAGTATTTTCACCGGGAATGTAGAAATACACGGTACCATCAACAACCCTAATTGTTTCCTCCTTACCCGGGTCTTCACCTACTGCTGTGTGCCAGTGCTCCGGCTCGGTCTGGAAGGGAAACAATGCTATTACTTTTGCGCTTACCCTGCTTGTATTAAAGAATGTTACGATTTGAGCCCCTTCCTTTTTAAGGTTGCTCATCCCAAAATCTGCTACATCCATTATGTCTATTTCTTTTTGAGTCAGCTTTATTCCCGATTCAACGATCATTTTTGCAGCCTGTTCCCTTGCTTCGTTAAATTCCGTTCTACTAATCATCCTGAGCTTCACCTACCTTTATTTGCTTTACATTATTTATTCCAAGTATTTCTCTTGTTTCAGCGGGAGAAGCGATATTATATCCCATAATCCTTATAAGCGAAACAATCCTTTCTACAAGTTCACTATTGCTTACTGCAGTTTTTCCAAGACCATATTGCATACTATCCTCAAACCCTACTCTTACAAAAGATGCACCTATACCTATAGCCGAAGCTAGCAGCGAAAAATCTTCCATGCCATGGTGCACCAATCCCCATATGCTTCCTTGCGGAAGCATTCCTCTCAGAAATTCAATGTTGTAGGTATTTGCCTGTAGTGCACCCTTAAACCCAAGGCAGAACGCAAAAACCATTCCTGGATCTATAAGGCCTTCCGCGGCAATTACCACCGAATTGTTTACCATCCCGCCTTCAAAAATTTCAAGCTCTGGCTTGACACCTTTTTCCTTCATGCGGCCAGCCCAGTAACGTATGTCCCGCATGGTGTTTATATATACACCATCATCAAAGTTTGCCGATCCCATATTTAGTGATGCAATCTCAACATAAGGGTTATATACAGCCGCACACCTTTCCTCCAGTGTCAAACTGGACACACCGCCCGTAGACCCCTGTATAATGATGTCCGACCTCTTCCTTATGAGGTCCAGCGTCCGTGAAAACTCGGTTAAATCGCAGGTAAGATCTCCATTTCTATCCCTTACATGCAGATGTACTATACTTGCTCCGGCACGGGTACAGTTTATTACATCATCCGCTATCTCCTCCGGCGTTAGAGGGTTGCCTTTAATTATTTGCGTATTTGCTGCAACCGGAGCTACCGATACTATTATCTTCTTCATGGCAATAAACCTCCGGGTCATTTATTCTTCCATTTGGGTGTCCTATTTTCTTCATTTGCAGTAAGTGCCTCCCATGCATCCTCGGATTTCAGAAGACTAACCAGCATATTAAGCCCATATTCAAGTTTTTGATTATATGCAATGGCATCTGTCTTGCTATACAGTTTCTTGCACAGAGCGACCGCCGTAGGGTTTCTTTCGGCTATTCTGTTTGCAAGCTTAACTGCTTCATCTATAACATACTCTTTTTCACAGATTCTATTGATCAGACCTATTTCCAAAGCCCTCTCGGCTGTTATCGATTCTCCCAATAACGATAGCTCCATACAGCCTTTTCTTGGGAGTACACGTGATAACCCTGCCATGGCCATCATAGGAGCAAGCCCTGTGCGGATTTCCGGAACAGCAAATGTTGCATGCCTGGATGAAACAGCTAGATCACATGCTTCAACCAGATTCAGCCCACCCCCGTTGGCATGCCCTTGAACAGCAGCTATTACAGGCTTTGACAGATTTATTATTGTGTTATGCAGTTTGATAAAGCTGCTGCCGAAGTTAATAATATCTATAGAGCTTTGTACCCTGTAGTCTCCAAGGTCTCCCCCATTGCAAAAATATTCTCCTGCAGATGTCAAAATAACAGCCCTGCAATTACTCTCTCCTTCAGCCGACCTTAATATTTCCGACATCTCTTCCATACAGGCTATACTCAACTTGTTTCTCGATTCCGGCCTGTTTATAGTCATTATACATATGTTTTCTTGGTATTCATCAAGAACACATTTATTTAACACTCCACCCATCTCCAATAAACCAGTATTATAGCCCAGTTTGTATAATCTTTATAAAATGGAACGAATATAATCGAGGATGTCGAATGCATCCTTATTTTCCATCATAGCAAATAGTTTTTGCTCATCTATCCTGTCTGCCGCTTCAAATACATAGTCCATCCACTCAAAAGTCTTTTCCATGATTCTTATAGGATCATGCCTCTGGGGAAATACATCGGCAGTAATCCATCCGTTGTATCCTACTTTCTTCAAGTATACGGCGAATTCTATATAGTCCCACAGGTTCACAGTTCCAGGCACCATGTCCCAGTCCCAGTTCCTGTAGTTATCATTGATATGTACATAAAAAAGTTTTCCAGTAACGCCTAGAAAGGCTGCCGAATCGGCAGGTATCTCAAGACACTGGAGAGCATGCCCGACGTCCAAAGTTACTCCAACGTTGTCTCTTCCAACCAGGCTGCAAAAGTAAGCCATTTTACCGGCATTATTAAGCAAACAGTGTACTCTGGGCTCTGAAGCTTTATACTCAAGGCTTATCTTAACATCCTTGCGGTAATCCGCAGCTTCCTTTACCCCTTCGATGATATCATTAAAAGCTCTTATATAATCCAATTCAAAAGGATAGTCCGCTCCATCGTTAAGAAATGCCGTCGTTACCAGATTGCAGCCAAGCTCAGCAGCACAGTCCATAGAGGTTTTCAAATAGGACACAGCCTCCTTCCTGATTTTGGGATCAGGGTTTGAGAAAGATCCAAATCTCCACTTGTCCTCGCCCTTTACATTTAGATTTACTGTAGACACCCCAAGATTATAAGCTTCCAGCAGCTCCTTCAGCTTAACCGGATCTGTAAAATTCTGTGGGTACACAACCTCTAAACCCGAACATCCTTTAATCCTGGAGGCCATTTCAACCATTTCCTCAATTTCCCTCGCAGGCTGGTAGTCTATGAATCGATCTTTCTGTTTTACCATAAAACCCTTAATTACACTATATTTTCTTTCCATCTTCTTCATCCCTTCGCTTTATAATAATTCATGTTTTAATTGGCATATTTAACTGAATCTATTGTTTGATGCCTGTTGCAGCAACACTCTGGACAATGTATTTCTGCAGGAAGGAGAATAGAATTGCCAGAGGTAGAACACTCAATACAGACATTGCAGTACTCACTCCCGCATGTCTTTGCATGTTGCTGCTGGTGCCAAAGGTTGCAAGGCCGACCTGTATGGTATTCATTGCATCGCGGTTCACTACAATCATCGGCCACAGCAGGTCATTCCAGAC
Organism: uncultured Clostridia bacterium; assembly: GCA_937873555.1. Lineage (GTDB taxonomy): Bacteria > Bacillota > Clostridia > Acetivibrionales > CALMWN01 > CALMWN01. The sequence goes on along the minus strand of CALMWN010000008.1, from coordinate 3,017 downwards.
ATTCATTACGTCCAACACCGTCAGGGTTGCCAGTACCGGTCCCATAAGCGGCAAAAATATCTGTGCATAAATTCTGAGTTTTGAAGCTCCATCTATAACGCCTGCGTCAAAAAGATCACCCGGCAGATCATCACAGAATTTCTTAATAAAAAATATAAAGAATGCATTGGTCATTACTCCCGGGAGTATGATTCCAAGATACGTATTTGTCAGCCCAAGTTCCTTAACAATATTAAAGATAGGCATAAGCTTGCTTTCAAATGGTACCATCATATTAGACAAAATAAACAGTAGGAGTATGTTTTTTCCTGCAAATTTACCTTTTGAAAAACAGAATCCTGTCAGTGATGCTATCAGCAGGTTCAATACAACACTTAATACTGCAACTGCGGATGTATTGAATAAGTATCGCAGCATATTGAGATTATTAAACACTATATAATAATTAAAGGTGCTGGGATTTGAAGGCAGCAGCCTTGGAGGATATGGCAACTCGTATGAATCGAATTTATCAAAGCTTGTGGATACCATCCAGATGAACGGGAGTATAACTATAACAGCCGCTATTGTAAGCACTATATAATAGATTATCTGGCTCACTGTTAGTTTCTTAAGCCTGCTTTCCATAATTTCCACCTCCATCTAAAAGCTTTTTATTATCCTGCCTTGAGAAGTTTTTTCTTTTGTGTGTCACACTGTCATCACGTTCTGTAAGGAAGTAGTTAATGGCAGTTATAACAAGAATCAGTATAAAAAGGACAACAGAAGCTGCCGATGCCACTCCAAGATCTTTATAGAACAGGGTAGAGAAGGATTTACGGTATATGTACAGAATGATTGTAAACAGAGTTCCCCCGGGATTGCCATATTCGCTGCTGACTGCATATACATCCGCAAACCTCTTCAGTACAGCTATGCATGAAGTTATATACACAAATATGAATGTATTCCTCATACATGGAATGGTGATATATCTCCATTTCTGCCTTTCATTGGCACCATCTATGGTTGCAGCCTCATACAGCTCTGTGGGTACAGTTTGCAGTCCTGCGAAAAACAAAATTACATTGTACCCTATACCTTTCCATAAAGCCATCATGACCAGAGTCTCACGTGACATATTGACGTCGTTGAACCACCCTAATGGCTGCATTCCTATAAGTGAAATCACATAGTTAGCTATACTGGCTTTATCGGGTGAAAATATAAATTTGAAAAGTATCGCTACAGTGACTATTGAAGTTATTAATGGTAAAAGGAAAAACACCTTGTACACATTTTTGCCCTTTGGTATATTGTTCAGCATATTTGCCAGGGTAAAAGCAATGGGTATGTTCAAAAATACACCCAAAATACCCATATATAGAGTATTGAATACAGATTGTTTGAACTCATAGTCCTTAAATGTTATACCATAGTTGGTAAAACCGATAAATTGCGACTGGGAGTTGGACATGCTATTAACTATGGTCTGAAAAAGCGGTACAACATTAAATATCAGTGTTCCAATTAAAGGTATCGCAATGAGCAAATACCACTCCAGGTCTCCGAACCCTTTCTTTAATGAGATTATTTTTTTCATGAGGCAGCGGCACCCCCTAAGAAATTTTACCGGATACTGCTTAAGAAATAAAATACACCTTAAACCTTATAGTCTGAGACTGAATGTAAGTTCGAGAAAAGGCTCTAAATCCGCACTTTTCTCGAACTTTCAAATCCTATTACCGATTATTGCTTATATGATTAATTTGAACCCAACTGCTTCTTTTTATCTTCTATCCAGGTTTTGGTATTGTTATAGAACTCAATACGGGCCTGTTCAGATGTTACCTGCTTCGCAACCACCTTTGTCAGAACCTTGTTCATGGGCTCTCTCCAGTACCAGTAGTCATCAGTTATGAATATGGACTTTTTCTGGAATTCATGACGCTTTTTATTTATATCAAGTTCCATGCATTTCATACCCGAAGCATCTTTTAAAGCCGGAACTCCTGATGTCGAATAGTTCACTATCAGGAAATCCACAACTTCCTTATCGGTTGTCAGCTTTTTAACCACTTCCCATGCAGCCTGCTTATCCTTTGCGTTTTTAACGACTGCAACCTTGTGGAATTCCGGGAAACCCTGCATACCGTTCTTGCTTAAAGGCATAAGTATTGGCTTGAACCTGTCTGTAACATCCTTCTTGTTTGCATATGTGTATGCAAGATACTGCCCCGTGAGGGATACATCCATGTTAATTGCAATATCGTTATCCTTTGTATAGAACTTTTCAGAGCCCGTTCCTGTTGCTGCACCGGCAGGCGCATATTTTAAAGCTTCGGTCAGGTAGTTGAAGTATTTTAATACCTCCGGAGAACCTTTAATGTACTCCACGTCATTATCCATATTGAGGTTTGCCAGCTTCATACCATCAGCCTTTATGGGATGGGTTGCATTGAAGCCTATGGAATGCCATTCAAGCCAGTAGCTCTTCAAAAAGGTCCCGTAATTATCCTTACCGGTCTTAGGGTTTTTCCCCGTCATCTTCTTTGCCTTATCAATAAGCTCCTCATATGTGGTATTTTCAGACGGAGGCTGGACTCCCCAGTCATCAAAAAGCTGCTTGTCATAAGCCATGAAATAAGCAGACATATCAATAGGGAGACCATAGTATTGATTTGTGCTTTGAGGTTTGTCAAAACTCCGGTACTTGATATAGTGCACAGCCTGATCAAGGAATAATGAGTTGATATTATTGAGGTTCACCTGTTGGTCGTCCTTCATAAATTCCGAATGATCTGTAAACCAATCGGCTGCCATGACCTGGTTTGTATACCACGCCACATCACATTCTCCGGATTTAATGGTGGTTTCAGTTTTTTGTATCCATCCGTCACTTGGAATAGTTATGATATCAATCTGGTAATTTGGAAGCTTTTTCTCAAGAAGTTCTTTGAGTGACTGTTTTCCCTTTTTGGTAATACCTGAAATAGGGTCGATGGTGTCTTTGTCCAGTATTCCCTGGTAGGCCAACC
>CALMWN010000007.1 GCA_937873555.1 uncultured Clostridia bacterium | reverse complement strand
CTACACTATCCTCTTCGTCGGCAGCGTCAGATGTGTATAAGAGACAGAAGTTCACGACATATTTCCTCAATAGCTGAGAATGCCTTTTCGAGTTCTTCCCCTTCGGTTTCATTCCATGGATGGATAAGAACAACCGACGGATGCCGCAGAGCACTTTGAAAAAATTCACTCCACTGCTTCACAAGGCTTTCACGAGATGCCTTCAGCCCGTGAAAGAAGAGCCATTCAAGCTGAACCATCATACCAGCCTTATCGCAGACATCGAGAAATCTTTCCGGCGGTGGGCCCAGATGAAAGCGCACCGTATTTCCGCCATGACCTTTTAACCGGTCAACAATATTGGTTGCAAACCAACCTGTATCAAAAGCTATTTCAGCCGCTTCAGGGTCTCTTGTCCATCTGTGCCAGACAACGCTTGTTTCTCTTAAGGTCACAGGTTTTCCGTTTAATTTGAATCCCCGGCCTTCAATACGGAAATCCCTGAATCCATAGGGCGAAGTATATTCGTCAGCCATTCCTTCGTATTCCGCGGCTATACGCAGGGTATACAGTGTCGGTGATTGACAGCTCCATTCGGCACAGCTGCTCAAATCCAGGGCGATTTCTCCACTGATAGCGGTTACCATCTTGCTGTTTTGGGAAACAATGCTGCCCTGCTCATCTATAAGGGCTCCTTTAATTTCAAACTCACAAACGGAATCCGGCTTTTCAACCTCCCACCGAATATTAAGCCGTTTATTGCTATAGTCGGTAAAAGGTATTCCCCGGCTAAGCCTAACTTCTCCATACAGGGCCAATAATACATCATCCCACAGGCAGGAAGACACATTTGACCTCCACCAATCTGCTTCCGGTATTCTTGATGCATCATCCATACTTACATTTTTCAGGGATGCGAGTTCAATTTCAATTGTTATCTCTCCACCGGGTTTTATCGACGGGTGATTTAATGCATGGCAGGTGAGGCTCATGCCCCCCTCCGACCGGGATACCATATCGCCGTTAATATAGACTTTGGGACAAAAGCGTGCCCCTTTAAGTAGTAATGATGCATTTTTAAAAGGGTACTGAGGTAACTTTACAGTCTTTTTATACCACAATGGGCCTTCATTCATCTGGGCGGGATTTGATGCCAGTCCAGGCACAACTGTTTCACTTCCGTAGTTTCTGTTTTCTCCCGCCATCCATATTCCGTTAAGATTTATTATTGCCATATAAGATACCGTCTCCAATTTTTTTGACAAAAAGATCCAATCGCTGTAAACACATCTTCACCCTGGGTAACCTGAACCATCCTGTTTTCTTAAAATACAGGATATAAAGCTGCCCGTCCTGTTACCACATAAAAGTATATACAAATTGTCCCTTTATATCAACGGTATTGTATTTTTCATTATAGGCAGGATTACGACAGGAGATTTCAGCTGACTTGCACCTTCAATTATTTGGGGAAATATGCCTATCCGATTCCTATCTTTGGAAAGAAATAATTTGCATAGAAGCGGAATATTTGATAAATTTAAAAGGTAAGGGGACGTTTCTTAATAATTGTTCAAAATCACATTTTTCAAAAAAACTGATTCTCCTTGTCACTCTATAAAGTACCAGAGGTAATCCAATATTGATTATTTCTTGAGAACTGTCCCCTCCATTGACGGAAATAAAGATATCTTGGGAATCTGGATTGGAGAAAATGAATCCTCCAAGTTCTGGCTGGGAGTATTGAACTATCTTAAGAACCGGGGTGTAGAAGATGTGCTCATGTTCTGCGTAGATGGATTAACCGGTTTAAAAGAATCAATCGAAGCTGCTTATCCGAAATCAGAAATTCAACTGTGTATTATCCATCAACTCCAGAATTCCTTCAAATATGTTTCCTACAAGGATTTAAAAGCTTTCTCCAAGGATTTTCGTCAGGTTTACACTGCAATTAATGCAGAGGCTGCCCTAGATAAGCTCTATGAAATGAAGGACAAATGGGGCAAACAGTACCCTTATGCCATACGAAGCTGGGAAAACAGCTGGGATGTCCTCAGTCCGTTCTTTAAATTTCCGGAAGAAATCAGAAAAATTGTCTATACTACCAATATCATTGAGGGAGTGCACCGGCAATTCAGGAAAGTCACCAAATCCAAGAC
>CALMWN010000006.1 GCA_937873555.1 uncultured Clostridia bacterium | reverse complement strand
GTCAAGACATATGCCGATAAATTTTTCCTCGTTTCGACATGGAATAATAACCGAGACGTATACATCCTTCGCATGCATATGATTTGTATTCTTATTCGTTCTCAATGCGATACTAGACACTAAAATCATCCCTTCTTCCAAAAAAAGTTTTAAAAAGGTGAATCCAAAACTGTGCCTTTTCTACCTGAGTATTGTCAAGACCTTCCTGTTCAGCCATATATATAGTAAAACGAGGAAAACTTCCTCGCCTCAAACACTTCATTACCTGATGAGCTTCGAAAATCGCTCTTTCGATAAGAAAAATTGCAAATAGTTTCTCTACATCCAAAACGTTTATATACAGCATCTTACAATAATCAAGTATACATTCTTTTATCAACTTGTTATATAAAGTCCTATTTAGAAACGTATCTTCAAAAGCTTTGATAAAACCTTTAATCCCACTCTCCTTCCTAATCTGCAGATAATAAGTCGTGAGGAAAAAAAACAAGTCATGAAGAGGAAATCCTATTAATTTGCTGTCTGTCCAATCAACAACCCGTACTTTTACTTCACCAGAGTCTTTAGAAATCAGAATATTATGACGACAAAAATCACCATGCTTAATAAATGACCTATCACTGATAACAATATCAATACTATCAAGTAGTTCATTAACATATTTCTCCTCACTTTTAGATAAATCAAAAAGTCGTAAAAATTCCTCAATATTCCTAATTCCATCCTTCTTGAGTAAGTTAGAAATACCAATTATACTATCCTGTTTTATATTATGTAATTGTGCCAACCAATTTGCTGTTATGCGCATGTTACTAGCAGCACTTCTAAGGTCAGGCATTCCATCATTGGCCATTAAAGCAAACATCGGCCGTCCCTCTATTGGTGATAGGACAATCGTCCATACATTGGCAATTTTTTCGCAAAGTATTAGTTTCGGGATGGAGGTTGCCACGATTCCTCCGTGACTTTGAATATAATTTAATACATCTCTTTCATTAAGAGCCCTATCTTGTGCGTCATGATAGCGATGTATTTTTACTGCAAACGCTGGTTTTTTATCCTCATTAGTGAATGCCAAAAAGACAGTTGTTCCCCCCTCGATAGAGCCAGGGATGCCTAAATAATTGATAGAACCTGGTCTAGATATTTCTGGAAACAGATTACTCCACTCTTCGAGGATTCTATTAGTCAATTCAGGTAGCATCCATACCTTCCTGCTTTCTTGCAATGACATTAAAACCGGGGACAAAAAATTTGGCTAAACTCGTAAGCCTTGAGCTTAGAGCAAGTCGCACGGCAATTTTTGCAATTTTGTAATCAAAGGAATACAGACGCTTGACCTCAGGTGAAACCATCTCAAACAATGGAAAGATATTATGAAAGAAATAAGCCATTGCCTTATTATTTTCTACCGGCAGATAGAATAAAGGAATTCCGTCATAATTAGGTAACGGAGCATAAAACTGAATATCTGAAAAACCTTCTTCCTGTAGAATATGCTTATATCCAAAGATATTATGAAAATGAGATCTATCGTTTTTTTCCGTCCTCCTTAATAGATACTGAAATGCCAAACGATTACCAATGCTAAATGAAACAACGCCCTCTTCACTTAAAAGACTATACACACGCCGCACGATTCTTCTGAAAGAAACAGGCTGTCCCGTACTCCATTGGTACTCTCTCACTGCTATCAGATTAAAATATTTCTTAGGAAACGGAATTTCATACCTATCACTTACATAAATAGGATACAAATTATTTATCCTATGCTGACCGGCCAGGATGTTCAGATAAACAATCTTTTCCCATACGGTATCAATTGCATATACGTCTTCACATATTTCAGATATAGCGATAGGCACAGTACCCCATCCGCATCCTAATACCAGTGCTGAAGATTTATTATTCAATGATAATAAGTACTTCCAATCCGCCATCCTTTGATCTTCAACTGGCATGCTACCTTTAGCTACCTGGAATTTGGCGTATTCAAAAAAGGCTGCATCCCATCCAGAAGATTCAGTTAAATTCAAAAGCCTTTTGATTTCGTCACTTAATAATTCACCTCTAGCCTTGATACTACCAAAAACAGGAATGCCCTCCACCACATGCCAATGTGCCAAGCAATTGTTACATATAAGAATATATGTTTTCACCGTCAAACAGTTCTTACACAGCGGACAGTAATACTTTACTTTTCTTGAATCATTATTTATGTTCATCTTAACATTTACCTTATTCATACGTCAAACCCTCTAATACATTATCTTTATTATCCATTCGAAGAATACCGAAGTCTACGGAATTTTATGCGATGTTTATATGATCTAATATTCTGGATGGCAAATAACGCTTCTGCTACAATCCTGCCTACCGACCATTTATCTACCTGGTATTGCTCTCTTATAGCCAATCGTTCACGTTCATAGCTATCTTTTCCCTTTATTGTCAGACAATCACTCCGTAGCCTAAACTTAGCCAACTTAGCTTTTACTAACATTCCCCGAAGACCTCGTACTACAAGACGTCTCATAAACTCAGCGTCCCCAACATATCTTAATGTGGCATCAAATAGACCAACTCTATCATGAACACTTTTTCTCCAAAACCAGGATGGCTGGCACCAGAGAAGACCAAGACTGCATTTTGCCCATTTATATGGCAAAGGACGCATAGTGAAAAGTTTTCGGTCATTCTCGTCAATATATTCACAATATCCATAAAGAAAGTCCACATCAGGATTTGCGCTGAATACCTCAACCACTGCTTGAACAGTATGCTCAAAGTATCGGTCGTCTACATTCAAATAGGAAATTATCTCACCTGATGACATCCGAATTCCTTTGTTAATAGCATCATACATTCCCCTATCAGGTTCACTAATCCATCTAAGATGTGAATACGAATTTAATATCCCGATAGTTCCATCTGTAGACCCCCCATCCACTACAATGTGCTCCACATCGTCCCACGTTTGAGACAAAACACTCTCAATATTCCTCCGAATATACAGTTCATTATTATAGCTTGGTGTAATAATAGATACTTTCATCCTTTGTCTCCATTATGTCCGAGTTTGCCTCTCTCTCCTAGAATTTCATGTTGCTTCTTCTCGAAAATAAGCACGCCTACAAACAATAGACATAGTATTAAATAAGGCGCACTTAAGGAGGAACTCGTTACGTAGTTAGCAACAACTTGCACGCCAAAAACTAATGACAATATTCCAAAAGGATGTATCTTATTTGTTTTATAAAGAAAAAAAGCTTTCTTTACAAAGACCATAATGAAATATAGAAAGGCGATTAGGCCGGGCAAACCAGCTCTAAATATTACTTCTCCAAAAGGCGATTCTATGAAGTGTGCAGGTCCTACCCATGATTTCTTAAACACTATTGCGGCATGTTTCATTAAATAACCTCCCATACCAGAGCCCGTAATTAGTTTCTTCGGATTATCAGAAAAATACTTGTATATATCTATAAATTGGGATAATCTCCCCCCGCCCAACAATTCGCTTTTTTCAAGAATCGAACTTTGCTTTGCCCTTAATAGAGTTTGTATTTTTATGAGGACGTGCTGTTGTGCAGGATGGGGCCTTAATATATAGTCTTCCAGAGAAACAAATAAATTCCTCCTTGCGACCTGGTAAAAAAACAGTGCACAGATTGAAAAAATGCCTACCATTATCAGAACTTTCATAATAGAAATCTTATATTTAAGTATAAGGAAAACAGCAGTAATAAATAGTATATTAATTATCAGTCCTAACGACTGAGTAAAGTAAGCTAAGAAAGGGACCTGAACAATGGCAAGCAATGCAAATAACTTAATTAATCTTTTCTTACCCATTGAAAAAGCACATAAAAGAATGGGCAAAGTAAGCTGGATATTTTGCCCGCCAGGAGTCAATGTATACATTGATAATGACCTGGTAAAATATAAAATCAGATAGTATGAAATAAATAAGGTATATGTCACTACTATACCATTAAGAATAAACTCAATGTCACTTTCGGATCTAATGCCAAAATAGAATAACAAAAATAATCCGGGCAGCATGAGAAATTTATAAAGATCTCCTACAATGTAATTCTGCTCATTCCCATTATATACTCCGATTATTGTGGACACTATAGACATTGATAC
>CALMWN010000005.1 GCA_937873555.1 uncultured Clostridia bacterium | reverse complement strand
GATGTAAGGTTGTCTGTAACGGACTACGGTGCAATATACAAAGATGCGAATGGTGCGTTTGTAGACAACGACGGCGAGCTGACAAGCGTTGATATACTGGTATTTGATAAGACGGGAAAGCCGCCCGTTACAGATTTTGCAGTTAATGTCGGAACCTCAGACACGACTATGGTACCAAGCGGAAACATAGTCTATATGGGAAATGACGGACATGAGACAGTACATCTGGATGACAGCCTGATTACCTGGAATGACTTCTTTGCGGTGGGTGGGACAAGGACTGAAACCTGGACGGTGTCAGTCCAGAATTTCACAGTAGACAGGACTGCTTCAAGTAGCCTTAGTGACTTAATACCTGTTGAGGATACTGCCAATAGTGGTATCGTTGCGCCAGGCACTCTCCCAATAGGAATGACAACAAAGAATAAATTTAAACTTACAAATAGTTTAGTGCAAAATGTTTCTATAAAGAAAGTAGATTTAATTAATAATACTCCTAATTCAACTGATGCCGAGGCAGATTTCGTATTTGATGTTGCATTGACTTCTGCGAATAATATAACGCAATGGAGTGATTTTCAAGTTAAGATTAATTCGGCGGATATGAGCATAAATAATGTTGCTTTGGATAATGACTCATCTAATATATTTAGGAAAACAGTCTATATTCCGAGCACGCCTACTGATAATTGCAACTACACAGTGTCTATTTATAGTAACAGAACAGGTGAACTGCTGCAGACAAATAATTACATCTTAACAGTAAATAATCTTAAGCTTACAAACTTAAGAATTACTACTGTGGCAGGTTCAGGGTGGAAAAAATATTTTACAAACCCGGGGAACAATGTACCAACAGGATTGCAGTTAAGCGGTATTCAGACCAAAGACATGCCAGTATACAGAAATAATGAGCATAATGGCGTAAAGCTGGGTTTTGGTATTACTGCAAAAATCGATTCATATGGGCTGTATAATGCTGGTGATACCATATCGGTTGGTGCGAGGTTCTTCGCTTTGGATAATATGGGTAATCTTACAGAAGCAGATGCTTATATTGAGGATACCAATGGTAATTATAGAATTATTACCAGCAGTGACTACAATTCTTCTTCGAGGACCTTGCTTTTGAATTCATCTAATAGATACATTAGTGAGGTAGTGCCTGCAGACAATAAGTATAATACTTGGATTTTTGACTATTTCCTTCCTCCAAATACGAAATTCGTACCCAAAGGGGTGCCGCTGGATCTTGTTGCTCATAACTATTTTGATTATAAACTGCTTGTAGTATTTGACGTCGTAGCACATAAAAATTCAGGGCAGACATTTGATTATACTACAAAAGAGACTAATTGGGCGACAAGCAATGGTAATATATACGGCAGCAACAGGCCTTCGAATATGGATTTGATAGGCAAGGGAATTAATCACGGAGAAATATTTTACTATAATATTTACGAATCGGCATTAGATGAGTTAAATATCGACAGAAAGTGGTAAGCAGGTTAAATTTCATTTGGGCGAGTTATTTATTCTTTATACCGAACTTTTGTATCAACAGTTGTATTCTGTATAAGGGGATTGGCGCGCTTATGCAAAATAGTGTTGTTTTCATTATTTACATAGAACATACGTTCGTTATATAATTACATTTGAAGAATGATATGAGGTGGTTTAATTTATGAAAACAATAATGAAGCCGATTAAGGTGATAGCCTGGTTTAATGAAAAAGGTAGCGTTGAGCCTGTCAAATTTCAATTTACTGAGGTTGATGGGGATACTCTTGCTGTTAAAGTTGATCGTATCATTTTTCATAGTGAGGCAAAAAATATTGCTGGCAATAAAATATATACATATCGATGCCAGAGTGTTATTAAAGGTGTTGAAAAAGTGTATGAATTACAATTTGAAATAAAAACTTGCGCTTGGAAATTATGCAGAATATAGTATTAATTACCATTCCACAAAAGTATACCTTTATGGACTTAACTTTCAAGAGTCTATAAAGTATACTTTTATATTTATGGACATGTCTTTTTATTAAATTGACCTTTATGGATACAATAACGAATTATAAAGTGTGAGATTTTCTTTAAATACATAGAGGGAGATAAAGCAGCTCGCCATGTTGGACGTATTATGGATTTGTTGCGATTAACATTTTATAAAGAATATGAACTGAATGATTTTCTACGGTTTTATATAAAAGTATCCTTCACTTTGTTTTTTTACAAGCTCCATAACTCCTGCAGGAACAATGTCTACGAAATCGGGAAGAGCATCTTTCTTTATGTCATATCCCATTAATGCATTATTGCAAGCCACGAATTTTACGCCTTTTTGATTTAAACTATCCATTATGTTAATGTCAACATCTGCATCCTGATTTTTAGTATAGCACTTAACTGCCTCTGAATTAGCTACAACCTCGATACAGAACTTATTGTCTGCAACGTTCAGTAAATTGCCGACATTGTTTAATAGAAGCCTCAATTTATTAATCTCATCAATATGGAATACAACTTTATACTCTGACATAGCAATTACCACCTTCTACAATATACTTGTTCATCATACAGTATAATTTAACTCGCATAATAAAACCAACATAAATCGATTTTATAAAAATTCTCCTGTATCGTCAAGTAATACATAATGCTTATTTATGTAACCTAATGAATTATGTCCATACAACTAATTATGAACTACTGCCATTATAGGATTTCTGGCTCCTGGCGTAACATAAAGCAAGTCTATAATCCCATAGCAGACGGGATAGGCGAGACCGCAGAAATATGGATTTGTTGAGGTTGCGTTTTTGATAGCCAGGGTCGTAAAATATAAATACTGTGTCTTAACGTTTTACATTAGATGACTCCACTACGATTGTTTGATTATAATTTTTGGTTTTCAATATATAACCTCATAAATTCATCAGCAAATTTTTTTACGAAATCTCGGTCAAGTGCAGTAGCTAAAGTTTCATCGTTTCCTTCGGCATTTCTACTCCAATTATAAGTACCATGCATTACAAATTCAAAGTCAATTATACAAAATTTATCATGAAGCCTATTTGACAAATACTTTCCTTTTAACGGGATTTTTACAACTTCAAAGTTTCTTTCCAATTTATCCATAATATGTTGATTTGAAGATTCATCTGAGGTAATAATCCTTATATTTACGCCTTCTTTTTTTCTTAACATTAATTCTTCAAATATCACGTTATCAGTAAACCAAGCTACTGCAACCCAAATTGTATATTTTGCATTGCGAATACCTTGGACTATTGTTTCTTTTATTTCATCAAAGAAAACATCATGTTAAG
>CALMWN010000004.1 GCA_937873555.1 uncultured Clostridia bacterium | reverse complement strand
GAAATCTTCGGATTATGACATCCTGTTGATTCCCGGAATCGACGTAATTCCCTATTCAAAGGCAGGAGCACTGGAACCTCTGGATGACATGTTCAAGGAAAAGAACTGGGATTTGAATGATATTTATGAATCAACAAAGTACTACATGAAGGGCGCAAACGACAAGTACTACGGTGTGCCGCTGTCTGCAGCTCCCATGATTTTGTTCTACCGCAAAGATATTTTTGAGCAGGAAAGTTTAAAAGTCCCCACGACTTTTGATGAATTTTATGATACCGCTAAAAAGCTCACCAAGGGTGACATGTTCGGAGCAGTTGTGCCGACAGGTCCTAACGAAGCGTCAAGCAGTTTCTGGAGTTATTTCCTGTGGTCCCACGGAGGCGATTACTTTGATAAAAACTGGAAGCCTACATTCAACAATGAGGATGGACTTGCAGCGCTCAATATGTGGGTGAAGCTGGCAAAGGAAGTTTACCCGAAGGGAGCTGTAAACTGGCAGAATGAAGAAACCGTTGATTCCTTCCTTAAGGGAAAAACTGCAATGATGATTATGTGGCCTTCCTACGTTTCAATGGCAAATGACAAGGAAAAGAGCCAGGTGGTCGGAAAAGTTGGTTACGCGCCTGTTCCAGGAGGAAAGGGCGGCTCCATACCGAGATTTGGTGCATGGTACTCTTCCGTATTGTCGGCAGGGAAGAACAAGAAGGAAGCAAGAGAATTTGTCAGCTTTTATGCAAAGGAAGAAGCCAAGTATAAGATGCTTTCAAGCGGCAATCCTACCGCCTGGAAGTCCATTAACAAGTCCGAAAAGGCCAAGGGTATGAACCCTGCAATGGATACCCTGGATAAAAGTATAGACAAGGCCAAGGAAAGACCGCCAATCCCTGAAATCCCTGAGATAATCACCCTGATGGGCAATATTATCAATGGTGTTGCAACAGGTCAGTATGAGCCCAAAAAGGGGCTTGACGATGCAGCAAAGCAAGTGGAGGATATACTCAACAAGGCTGGATATTATAAAAAATAAATATGATGGTAAGATAGTCAAAGAGCAGGCGATGCCTGTTCTTTGACTGGGTTTACCGAAAAAATTTTACTTCTGAAATCTATCATAAAAACTGCAAAAAGGATGATAAGCTATGGATATAAAGCATGCAGTTGCCAGTCGAAATCAAATACCGGGTGACAGAAGTCCGCTTGATTGGAATAACAGGCAGAAGCTGGTGCCATTCGTATTTTTACTCCCATCTCTTGCACTTTTCATTACAGTAATATTATATCCCATATGCTATGTGCTCTGGCTCAGTGCGCAGGACTGGAACTTGTTAAAGCCCCATCTGGGAGCACAATTTGTGTGGTTTGCCAATTATGCTGAATTGTTAAAAAGCAAGGATTTTTGGTCTTCAATATTGATTACGTTAAAATTCACCTTTTGGTCTGTTTTGATTGAAATGTTGCTGGGATTTGCATTAGCGCTGTTTCTCAATAGGGAGTACTACTGCAAAAAGCTTGTCCAAACGGTGCTGCTTGCTCCCATTATGATGTCGCAGGTTGCCTCGGGAATTACTCTGAAATTCATTCTGGCTCCGGATTTCGGATATCTGAACTACTTCCTGAAATTTTTCAAAATACCCGGACCAAACTGGCTCGGAGATGTCAGGTTTGCTCTGCCTTCGGTAATAGCCATTGACGTATGGCTTCAAACCTCTTTTGTCTTTCTGGTACTATATGCCGGACTGCAGGCACTTCCATCAGAGCCGGAGGAAGCTGCCGCTGTGGATGGAGCAAGCAAATGGCAAATTATAAGGTACGTTATAATCCCTCTATTGAAGCCTGTATGGCTGGTAATCTTAATCATAAGAATAATGGATGCGTTGAGGGCATTCAACACCATATATGTTATGACCCAGGGCGGACCCGGGAACTCGACCAAAACTATACAAATGCTGGATTACCAACTGTCCTTTACCTATTTTAAGGTCGGCTCCGGTGCTTCACTGGCCATAATAATTGTTTTCCTGATTCTGGCTTTTGGTGGTATATTGATCAAGCAGCTTAATACCAACCAGGGAAATGACTGACAGGCTGTGATTGAATTACTGGTAAAAGGAGATAAATAGATGGAGAGCTATAATATGAATGCAAGAAGAGTTATAAATGATATAGTTTTTTATCTGACACTAGCAGTTATGCTGTTTATAATTCTGTTTCCAATCTATATAACTGTTTCTACATCTTTTAAATTCCAGAAGGATGCTTTTTCTGTTCCACCAAAGTGGTTATTCATCCCTACCATGACGAACTTTAAGGCGGTTTTTTTGAATGAAGCCTTTGCAAAGGGAATATTCAACAGTTTTACCATATCATTCATAACAACGATACTTACGCTGTTTTGTGCAACTACTGCCGCATATTCATTCACAAGATTCAAATTTAAGGGGAGTAATAAAATAACCTCAAGCATTCTCATAACGCGTATGATACCCAATATTGTCCTTGCACTGCCCCTTTATGTGCTGGGACAGAAGCTGGGTACCATTGATACCTATCCTCTGATGCTTGCCGCTATGGTTACCTTTGCCCTGCCATTCCAAATATGGCTGCTTTTGGGGTTTTTTGCCCAAATACCGAGGTCTCTGGATGAATCGGCGCTGGTGGATGGATGTAACTGGTATACAGCCTTCTACAAGATTGTTTGTCCCTCAGCCCTGCCCGGGATAGCCGCCTCGGCAATCCTGACTTTTATTTACAGCTGGAATGACTTTTTCTTTGCACTTGTTCTGACAAGAAAGAACCTGAAAACTGCTCCTCTCGCGACTATGGACTTTATTGCCTTTGACGTTTTCAACTGGGGTGCGACCATGGCAGCGTGTACTATTCTTATATTACCCACGCTGATTATAGGTTTTTCAATGCAAAGATATATTATAAAAGGCTTAACAGCAGGTGCGGTGAAGGGCTGACAGTAAAGGAAAGAAGGGTATTAAGAAAGGAGGACTCACCATTGAACAGGTATAAGGTGTATTATTCAAAGGATAGGGTTGCAGAGGCAAAAGATAGGATAAATGCAGCCTTTGAATTCAGGGAGACAGATAGGGTACCTTTTATTTATAATATTTACCACCCCGAATACGGTAAGGTCTTTTACCGCGAGGGGATGGCAGAAGATATGGAAAAGACGCTGCAGATAAGGACTGATGTTTTGAACTATCAATTCAAGGCTTTTCCGGATTGTGACAGGATACCGGTTTTTAACCAGTATGAAATGGGAGAGGGAATTATTCCGACCATGTTCGGTGCAAAACAAAGAGTCGTAAAGGATTCTCCACCCTGGACCGAAAACAGGGTAATCAAGGATATTGAAGCAGACCTGCCGAAGTTGAAAAAGATAGTGGACCCGTATAAGGACGGATGGCTTCCGGAATGTCTCAGGAGGCTGAAGTTTTTTGTGGAGGCAACTGAAGGGGAGGTATATATACAGTACCTTGACCATCAAAGTCCGTTCGGCCTGGCTTCAAAGCTTATGGAAGGTACAGAGCTTATTTATGCAATGTATGATTATCCCGAACTGGTAAGCGAACTGTTGAGCATCATTACCGATGCTATAATCGAAACCGTTAAAGCTCAGCAGCAGACAATAAGGGAGGCCGGTTTCAATCCACAGGACATACTGGTGGGCTGTCCTTACCATCATGATGAAAATCCACATTTTATCATATGGGATGACTTTATATCAGTTATAAACCCCGAGCTGTATGAGAAATTCTGTAAGGGGCACAATGAGAGGCTTTTTGAAATGTTCGGAGCAGGTCATTTTCATACCTGCGGGCCACTGCTGGACCGTCCCGTTGATGCCATCAACAATACTAAAGGGTCGCGGTCAATAGATATTAGGTTTATGAAGGGGGGAGGAAGGACCCGTCAAGATTTGCTTGACGTTAAGGAAAAAGTTATCAACAAGCAGGTAATGATCGGGGGCCTGACCGAAATGCAAAAAAATATTCCTCTTGCTGGAAGCATGGCAGATGAGTATAAAAAGATAGATAGAGGGTTAATAGACAGAATGAACACATGCGGAGGCTTTATATGGATAGAGGAAGGCTCAAGTGTGGAGGAAGGCAAATTTCTTAAAAAATTGAGTATTAAGAGATAAACTATTTTGACTATGGATGAAATAAGAAGTATGGTATATGAGATGTTTGAAGCAGAGAAGCAGTATCTGCCGCAATTTGAAATATAGGCTTTGAATTGTACCTTTAATTTGGATTTTGCCGGAGGTCTGTCATGGGATATGATTTTTATGCGGATAACAAAGAACGGGACTATTTGAGAGAGCTGGCTAAAAAGTATCTTCACTACTCCAATCTTCCAATTATGGAGCAGAGGAAAAAGCTCTGGTATAGGCATAACTCCTTAAAAGGTGAGAGACCTGTAATTGTGGTCGAACATAAAACGTTTCAGGATGACATAATCCCACCGCTTAAATGTAAAAATACCGCTGCCAGAGAGATTGAGTGGAATTTGCTGTTTGCAATAATCAATCATGAGCTTATTGACGATGATAAGGTGATTTCACCATATTATACAGTATACTGGAAAATTGACACCGTGCAGTCCAGCCTTGAGGTTAAGCGGGTGTATGCAAAAGACAGTACCGGAAGGCTGTTGGGGTATACTGAACAACACACTATATCCGACCTGAAGAGGGACCTTTCACTTATGAAACCTTCGGTATTCAGTGCCGACAGGGAGTATACACTTGCATGGAAGAGCTTTGTGGAAGAGGTTATCGGCGATATACTTCCTGTTAAAATCAAGAACAACAGCCTCTATTGGTACCTTTCACCGTCTCAAAAGGTTGTGAGACTTATGGGTCTGGAGAACATGATGATCTCAATTGTAGATTATCCGGAAGAAATGCATGCTCTTTACAGGTTTTTGGTTGAAGATATCATGGCTTTCGTAAAGTGGCAGGAGCGGGAAGGGATTCTTGAGTTCAATAATGAAAATGATTATGCCGGAGCCGGAAGCTATGGTTTTTCAAACGAACTCCCCTCAAAAAACTATAGTGAGGTTGGGACTGTGACACCTAAAGACCTTTGGGGAAACCTGAATTCTCAGGAAACTATAGGCATTTCTCCGGCTATGTTTGGCGAATTTATTTTTCCATATTATTATGAGATCGCGAGGTGTTTTGGGCTTTTATACTATGGTTGCTGTGAACCGGTACACTACATTTGGAAGGATTATATAAGTAAACTGCCGGGCCTCAGGAAAGTATCGGTTTCGCCATGGTGTGACGAGGAGTACATGGGCAGTGTCCTGAAAGACAGCAACAGTATTATATATTCCAGAAAGCCCAGTCCAAATTTTATAGGCGTCGGGAGTACTTTTGACGAAGAGATGTTTTCTGCACATATAGTGAAGACACTGAAGGCTGCAAAAGGGTGTCACCTGGAATTTATATTCAGGGATGTTTATACCATTTCGGGCGATATACATAAACCGGGCAGAGCTGTAAAAATAGTTAGGGAATTAATTGAAAAGCAATGGTAAAATGCTAGTATCCTAGCACTTTGCGAAACAACATATTCCGTATGTATGGGTTGCTTTCGATTGTTGTGCCAGATTTTTGTAAAGACTTAATGGACGGGAGAAGTCTTGAACGAGGAATTATAAAGATTACTGTTCGCCAAGAAAATAATTTGTGAAATTGTGACCTTACCTCAATAAAACAGACATCTAAAACGGCTAATTTGACCTTCGTTTTAAATGGTTACAAGGTTTTAATACTGGGAAACCATGATAAATGCTACTCCTATTCATGGTGGAAAACTGCGGGTTTTGACGAAGTGATTCAGTATCCAATTGTATATAATGAATGGTTTATCCTTTCCCATGAATCGGTATATATAAGTTATTGGAAGGTAGTGAAGAACATCTGGGAGGCGTTCAATGAGCATAAACAAGCGAGAAATAAAAATCGGAAAGAAATACAGGCATTTCAAGGGCAATGACTATCTGGTTCTTCATGTGGCAAAGCATTCAGAAACGCTGGAAGACATTGTGGTATATCAGGCGCTGTATGGCGAACGGGGTATCTGGGTCAGACCTTTAGAGATGTTTCTTGACCAAAAAGAGGTTAACGGTAAATTGATCAACAGGTTTGAAGAAATTGAGTAAATAAAAATCTAAAAATATTGGTTGAAATTACACCATATTTGATGTAAAATATAATTGTAGATACATCAAATATGGTGTATAAACGTGTACCGCAGGAGAAATAATATGAATATACATCATTATGAAACAAGTGGAGGTAAAGATTTAATTCTGAAATATATTGATGAGCTTCCTAAAAATGAAAGAGCAGAAGGATTGACAATCCTGGGTAAACTCGAAGATGAAGGACTTGAAGTGCTTATTGTACTAAATACAAGACAACTTAGAGGAAAACTATGGGAAATAAAATTTTATGATGATAACCGCATTATGTATTTAGTGGAAGGAGAGGTTAATATCCATGCCGTTTAAAAAAGTCAATGTTAAAGAAGAAATCAATAAGAGACTAGAAAATGATACTGAACTCAAAAAGGCTTATGATCACGCACAGCATGAGTATGAAGTTGTTAAGCAGCTTGTAAAGATGAGAAATGAAATGGGTTTTTCGCAGAGTGATGTTGCCAGACAGTCGGGATTAACGCAGCAAATGGTTTCAAGGATTGAAACCGTAGATAACTCTCCCACTCTTAGGAATTTTATAAAGTATGTAGACAGCTTGGGCTTGGAAATCAAGATTGAGAAGAAGAGCCCTAAAAGAGAGTATAGTAAAGTGTGAACCGGTACAGAATAAAACAAATATTAGGCAACACTTTTATGATATCAAGAAGGCTTATGCAGAGAATGGCTTAGAAGGTTTAAAGGACAAAACACGGAGAAAGCACAGCAGGAAAAGAATATTTCTACTGGTTACAGCAAAGGTTCCAGTAACTGCAGCTGGTATCTTAAACGACAGAGTGTTACCGTTCTTTGAAAGCCACATGATACCGGTATTGAGGGTACTCACTGATCGGGAAACTGAATACACAGGTGTGCCTGAGAAGCATCTGTTTGAGCTTTACTTGCAGATGAATGACATAGAACATACTACGACCAAGGCTAAAAGCCCACTTACAAAAGGTATTTGTGAGCGTTTTAATCAGACCGTGCTCAATGAATTCTATAAAATTGCATTCAGAAAGAACATTTACAAATCAGTTGAGCAGTTACAAGAAGATCTGGACTTTTTTATGTTGCAGTACAATGAAGAACGCACCCATCAAGGCAAACGGTGTAAAGCCAATTTAAGGTACATTCCCCTTGTGACTGTTAAAAGCGGTAGAGACATAAGCGGATTCGCCAGGAACCAGGTGTTTATTGAATTAAATTTCAGGGTGAGCGATAAAATCCGGCTTTAAAAAGGATGAGGCCACCAGTTCGATTCTGATTGAGGGCTCCATAGAAATCAAGGCTTTCAGGTTTAACCTGAAGGCTTTTTTGTTTGAAACAATTATAAATATTGGATATAATGAAACATACATATATGTATTTAGTGCTTTTTAACATAACAATTTTCTATAGATTTTGTAAATGTTAAAAAGCACATCAGATAAAACTTGCCGAAAACATAATTTATTTCTGGAAATAAATCATGTGAAATGGCATCAGCGCCTGCAACAATTGCTCTGTTGGTTCCAACATATCAATTGCTGTCGGGACAGGCCGGGAAGATACCAATTACAAGGAGGGGTATGTGGTATGGTGGTGAATTCGGATAATAAAAATAACAAGATTGTATATGGTGTTGTTGGAGCAGGCTGGAGAGCAGAATTTTTTCTGAGGATAGCCCGTGAAATGCCGGAACGGTTTGAAGTTTGCGGACTGGTAACGAGAGATGAGGAGAAGGGCAGGGGTATTGAAAATACATGGGGAATAAAAACCTACAAGTGTATTGATGACCTGTTGAAAGCCGAAAACCCGGGATTTGTAGTTGTTTCTGTTGCAAAGGAGGCTGCTCCCTCTATAATTGCAGAACTGGCAGGCGCAGGGGTTCCCGTGTTGGCTGAGACTCCACCGGCTCCGGACCTGGAGCAGCTTATCAAGCTTAACAAGCTTGTAAAGGGGGCTAAAATTCAGGTAGCTGAGCAGTACCACCTGCAGCCCCTTCACTTTGCCCGGATTGCCATTGCAAATTCCGGAAAGCTCGGTGAGATCAGCCAGGTACAGGTATCATTTTCACATGGATATCATGCTGTAAGTATTGCGAGGAAATTATTGAGGGTAGGCTTTGAAAATGCTTCAATCAATGCATTCGAGTATGCGTCACCCATAGTTGCAGGACCGGGCAGGAAAGGCCCTCCGGAGCAGGAAAAAATCGTTAGTGTAAACCGGGAGATCGCGCTTCTGGATTTCGGCGGCAAGCTCGTAGTGTATGATTTTACCAAGGACCAGCACCGTTCATGGGTACGCTCCATACGCGTCGAGGCGCGGGGGGACAGAGGAGAGATCAGTAATTCCGAGGTGAGATATCTGAAGGATTTCAAAACTCCCATCGAGTATGAATTAAAAAGGAAAAATGCGGGAGAGGATAGCAACCTTGAAGGGTATCACCTTAAAGGAATCCTTGCCGGAGAGGAATGGATATATGTTAACCCCTTCATCCCGGCAAAGCTCTCAGATGACGAAATAGCAGTAGCATCCTGCCTTGAAAAAATGAATACATATGTTAAAGGCGGGCCGGATTTTTACAGCCTGGCTGAAGCATCCCAGGACCACTATCTGGGCTTGATGGTCAGGAAAGCAATAGAAACAAAAGGACCTGTATTGACCAAAACCCAACCATGGGCGGAGGAATAAGGGAGGGACGCTTTGCTTATCTTGTATAATTCACTTCGAGGGTGCCGCTTTTTGGGTTTATTGAATAGGAGATACGCCCTCCCCTCCCGGTTAAAAGTGCATTGTATAAAATTTTTTGGGGACAAGGCTGAATTTTTATGTTTATTTATGCGGATTTCTGATAACATAAATAAGTATAATAATTAATAGTATTTATCAAGTTTATTGTGAATGGGGTGTTGAATATGGAAAAACGTCCTCTGGGTAATACCGGTGACTATTTGTCGATTCTTGGATTCGGCGGAGTCATTGTCACCGACACGGAGCAGAAAGATGCCAATAATTATGTTGCCGAAGCGATTGATCAGGGAATCAACTATTTTGATGTCTCTCCAAACTACGGCAATGCACAGGACCGTCTTGGACCCGCACTGGAGGGTAAAAGGCAAAATGTCTTTCTGGCATGTAAAACTGAAAAAAGAACAAAACAGGAATCACAGGCTGAGCTTGAAAATTCACTTCGGGTTCTGAAAACTGACCATTTTGACCTGTACCAGTTCCATGCCGTAAAAAAGGTTGAAGAGGTGGAAACCATTTTAGGACCGGATGGGGCAATGGAAACCTTCTTAAAAGCACAAAAGGAAGGGAAAATCAGGCATATCGGTTTTTCTGCACACACAGAGGAAGCTGCGTTGGCATTGATGGACCGGTTTAACTTCACTTCTGTTCTTTTTCCGGTGAACTGGGTATCGCTGCTCAGTGATAAATTCGGCAACAGGATCATACAGAAGGCTATTGAAAAAGGAGTCGCCAGGCTTTCATTGAAAGCGATGGCTAAGAAAGAATGGCCGGAGGGGCTTGAAAAGAAAGACAGGAAATATCCGAAATGCTGGTATGAGCCCATAGATGATGAAGCAATTGCAGATTTGGCTCTGCGTTTCACTCTTTCCCAGCCCATAACAGCTGCAATACCGCCAGGGGACATACGCCTCTTCAGGACAGCGGTTAAAATCGCAAATAAATACAGACCCCTGTCGGAGCAGGAACTGGTAAATCTTAAATCATATGCAAGGGAGATTACTCCTGTATTTCCAAAGGCATATTGATTTTTCAACACTGAAGAAAGGTGAGGCAGCTGCCTGTATAAGCTTGTTCAATATGGGTAGCTGCCTTGCCTTTTATTTTTTTTGACTATCTTGTACCATTGACAGCATCCGCGATAAAATTTAATAAATTTTTTTATTAAAGAAGGAATCTGCCCTTTTGCATAGAATATATATTATCATGCAAACGATTTTACGACTGGAGAATTTTAATGTCGATAACACTTAAAGATGTAGCAAAACTTGCAAACGTATCTGCGTCCACAGTGTCAAGGGTACTGAATGATGATCCCAGGATAAGTGCTGAAAAAAAAGAGATCGTAATGCAGTGCATAAATACCCTTGGCTATAAAATGAACAGTATTGCCAGAAGCCTCAGAACAAACAGGACGTACACAATCGGATTCATAACGGATGACATATGCGGAGCCTTTGGCATGAGAGTGGCAAAGGGCGTTGAAGAAGAGCTGAAAAAACAAGGATATACTGTCGTTATCTGCAATACAAACGGCAGTGTTGAAGAAGAGGAATCAAGAATCAGAGTTCTTGTTGAAAGGTGCGTCGACGGGATTATCATAATTCCTGCAAGTAATGAAGGAAAGCATATAAACCAGCTGAAAGACCTGAATGTCCCTGTGGTGCTGGTGGACCGCCTCGTTGATGATTTTACTGCGGATGCCGTACTTGTAGATAATATCAATGGCT
Source organism: uncultured Clostridia bacterium (assembly GCA_937873555.1). Classification (GTDB taxonomy): domain Bacteria; phylum Bacillota; class Clostridia; order Acetivibrionales; family CALMWN01; genus CALMWN01. The sequence continues at coordinate 5,428 of CALMWN010000004.1, read as the reverse complement.
GCTATGCTGCCGTTGAAAAGCTTATAAACACCGGATACCGCAGGATAGGCTTCATTGGAGGCGATTTGAAGTATACTACCGCAAAGGAAAGATACTCGGGTTACTGCAGGGCGCTTGATGATTACCGTTTAGCCTATAATGAAGAAATTGTAAAATTCGGTGATTATCATATGGACAGCGGGTATATTCTTATGAAGGAACTCTGTTGTTCTTCAAATCCCCCGGATAGTGTCGTAATAGCAAACTATAACATGTGTGCGGGCGCTATCAGGTTCTTTGCGGAAAACAAGGCCGAAGAAACTCCTGTTATGCCTATTGCAAGCTTTGATGACGTCGAAATGATATCCATTCACAAAAACTGCACTATTAGAGTAGCACAACCCACGATGGATATTGGCAAAAGTGCAGCTGAAATTATTCTGAAGAGGATTAACAGTGAAGAACTCCAATTCCCACAGATTGTACGACTGAAGACGACTTTGATATCACGCTGAAGGTGATTTTTCAAACGTAGTTTGGAAAAGGCAGGCTTTTTACACAGGTCAATGCAATCGAATGCATAAAATTTTATGGAATAGAAATTTAACAAGGAAAACGAATGCATAGGAGTGAGATATATGAGAGATTCCTGGTTTTGGGACAGAATAAGGCAGGTACATATCGATTTTCACATGCCGGAGTTTCCGAAAGACGCGATCAAAAATTTCAATGCAGAAAAATTCGTAGCAGAGCTGGTAAGGGCCAGGGTAAACATGGCGGCTGTGTTTACCAAATGTCATTTCGGTAATTCCTTCTATAACACGTCAATCGGTCACAAACACAGAGGACTGAAAGCGGATTTTTTTGGAGAAGTACTGGAAGAAGCTCATAAGAACGATATAAAGATACTTGCCTATTACTCTCTTGGAACTGATGAATATGCCGTCAAAAAGAATCCTGACTGGTATCAGGTAGATGAAAACGGAAGAATCCGTGACGGTAACGGCACCGTATGGCACAGGCCATGTATGAATTCACCATACCGGGAAGAATTGGTGATTCCTCAAATCAAAGAGATTGCCTTGAACTACGATGTTGACGGATTTTTCATAGATATCCCATATATACAGCACCATTTCTGTTTTTGCAGATATTGCAGAAAGAAATTTTTCGAGGAGTATAATATAGAGCTTACTCCGGAACTTTTTAAAAACAACAGGAAATTGGTTGTTGAATTCGGGAAGAATTCTGCAATTCGCTGCCTCGTTGAAATACAACGTGCGGTAAAAACGATAAAACCGGAGATACCGATACTGGTAAACTGTGCATGGAAAATGGGAGAGCCTGAAGGCGTAAATAACACGAGTGATGTCGGGGTGTGGGAATCACAACCTGCAGCAGGTTCGTTCCTCTATCACTCTGTAAAGTCCAGGTACGTACGTAATCTGGATGTACCTGTCCAAATCATGACTGTCAGGTTTACCGAAGGTTGGGGGCTGATGTCCTGCAAGACATCAGAGCAGTTGAAATATGAAGCTGCGGTTATCATGGCAAATGGAGGAATTTTGAACATCGGGGATCAGGTTATGCCTGATGGGAGCTTGCAGAGCGGAGTATATGATATATTGGAGGAGGTTTTCACGTTTGTTGAGGAACGTGAAAGGTTTGCAACAAGGTCAAAAAGCGTTCCACATACTGCACTGATCTCAAATTATACCTCCAACAGGTACTGGGACAACGGAGATTTTGCAACTTTGGGCGCAAGCAAGATGCTCATTGAAGGCCATCAACAGTTTGACATATATTACAATGATGATTTTAAAGGCCTGGAGAATTACAAGGTCGTTGTCCTCCCGGAAACCGTCTGTCTAAATAACGATTCCATCGCGAGACTCCGCAAATTCGTATACGACGGAGGCCTGCTGCTGACTTCGGGTAAAGCCATACTGCAGGAGGAAATTCAGCCTTCCCTGCTATCAGAGTTGCTGGGAATCAGTTTTCTTGAATTTTCACCCTATAAATTCGCTTATATGACACAAAACAAGGATCTGTGGAGAGGGATTGCAGACATTCCCCAGCTTTTGGACGGGGCTTTTATCAAAGTAATGCCCGATACTGCAGAAATTTTAAGCTATATTCAATGGCCATGCGGTGAGTCGGTCCCACCAAGGGCGTTCAGACATTCAATGCCACCGCCGGGTGATATAAGCGATTTTCCTGCAATCAGTGCGAACAGGTACGGAAATGGTCTTGCGATTTATATTGCGGCTCCGATATTCACATCGTATTGGAATAATAATCATTTCTGGCTGAAGCATATCATTAATAACTGCATTAACCTGTATGACAGGCAAAAGCCTTACCATATTGAAGGGTTACCAGGACTTGAGGTGACAATGACCGAAAAGAATGGAAGGAGATATCTGCACCTTGTCAATTTTCAGAATGTTCATACAGGCAACAGGGCTGCTTCCCTGTATGATCCGATTGAGGAAATAAGCCCGATCCATGACATTAAGGTCAGGATCGGAACAGGCAATGTTAAAGAGGCCATTCTTCAACCGGAGGGTATAAAACTGGAGATTTCATACAAGAATGACATTGCAGAAGTGAATGTGCCAAAGGTACATATATATTCCATCATTGAGCTGATATGACTTCCAACGCTCGTCCAGCATTTAACACTTCGTAGTAGGCCCGGACTTTGGGTGGGAAAGAACCACCCCACCCTTTGCCCGGGCTACCTAGGGTCCAATTGGAAATAAATTCTTACTTGATATGAAAGGAGGCTGTAATTTCCGACAGCATTAGTCACTTTTCTATTATCGCATTTGAAGATTATTTCAGGGTCAAAACTAATATCAAAGGGAGGAAATAAAATGTGTAAGAAAGTTTATACAATTAAGCTGATTTCCATTCTAATGTCCTTGATTCTGGTTGCCGTGATGGTTACTTCCTGCTCTGCAAAAGACTCTCAGACTTCAAACGATAAATCTCAGACCTCAAGTGCTCCCGCAAAAACCGAAGCACCCAAAAATGTCACTTTAAGGTGGCTTGGACAGGCGGGAAGCTCAACTGAAGCAGACCAGTGGAGAGAACTTGCTGGAGACGTGACCAAGAAATATCCAAATATTACAGTACAGCTCGAATCAACAGACTGGAACTCCTATTGGACAAAGCTGCCTACTGAAATGGCAAGCGGCAGTCCACCGGATATATTCTACATGCAGGTTCTCAGGACCAAAGGATATGTGAGCAAAGGATTCCTTCCGCTTGATGATTTGATTGCAAAGGATAAGGATATTGATATAAAGGACTTTTACAAGGGCGTTCTGGACGGATTGTCGGATGGAGGCAAGTTGTACGCTTTGCCATATGACTTTGGCCCATACGTACTGTTTTATAATATCGACCTCTTTGATAAATATGGCGTACCTTACCCTGATGACAATCTGGATTACCAGGGTTTTCTTGATAGAGCAAGGAAGCTTACAAAGGATGGCAATTACGGAACTGTCATCTCGGCAAACTGGGACAGAGTACTTCCTTTCATGTGGGGGGAAGGTGCAGATTTGTTCCCGGGCGGAAAATTCAATGTAAATCAGTCTGCCATTGCCAAAGCGGTACAGCGCCATGCAGAGTTGATAACCAAGGAAAAGGTGGCGCCGGCTATAACTGATACTGGAAATTTCAACTGGGACAGAGAGCAGTTCTATTCAGGCAAGATCGGAATGATGCTGGATGGCCCATGGAACATAACGAATATTAAGGCAAAGGGAAAGTTCAAGTTTGGAGCTTCACTCGTACCGAAGGGAACAGTGACCCGCTTGAGTCCGGTTAATGGGTCGGGCTTCGGAATAAGCGCCAAAACAAAGAATCCCAATGAGGCATTTCTTGCAATAAAGTCTCTTACAAGCAAAGAATCCCTGGAAAAGCTGGCGAAATGGGGCAGGGCATTGCCCGCAAGGGAGTCGGTACGGCAGGCCTTCTACGATTCAAACAAGGATGTGGCCGGAGTTGACAATGCCGTTAAGAAATCCTGTGATCCGGCTATAGGAAAGCCTTACCTTACTCCTGACAAATGGCAGGAAGTATATACAACCATAAACCAGAACATCGAACCCGTCTTTTTGAACAAGGATACTGCTGAAAACGGGTTGAAGAAAGCCCAGCAGTTGATAGACGATATATTGAAATAATTTATGAACAGGCTTTGAAAATATAAATTAAGTTATGTTCGGAGAGCAGGCCGGCTGGTAAAGGCTGGCCTGCCCTTTACAACAATATAATCGGGGTGGCATTATGAGAGAGGCCATAGTAACAGTAAAGAAAAAAAGAAGGTCCGGTGACGGTCTTACAGCGTTTTTTTTCCTATTACCCAATATAGTGGGCTTTTTTATGTTTACAGCAATTCCTGTCCTTGCTTCACTGTTGATAAGCTTTTATGACTGGCCGATTATCGGCGATATGAAGTTTGTAGGATTCAACAATTACATAAGGCTTTTCACAAAGGATGCCCTTTTTGTCAAAGTTATAGGAAATACAGTCTTTTATGCAGTCATATATGTCGGTTTGAATATTGTAATAGCGATGAGCCTGGCGTTATGGCTTACAAGCAGGATTCATTTTGCTAATGTATATAAATCTCTCTTTTTCATACCTCAGGTAACTCCTATTGTTGCGACTTCCCTTATATGGAAATGGCTTTACCTGCCTCAGTTTGGTTTGGTTAACCAGTTCCTTGGACTTTTAGGAATCCCTGATATCAACTGGCTGGGTACTATGGAGTGGGCTATGCTTGGTATTATCATCATGAGTGTATGGCAGGGCTTTGGCTACAATATGGTATTGTTTACTGCGGGGTTGTACGGTATACCGCATACAATTATAGAAGCCTCCATAATCGATGGCGCCGGAAGCTGGAAAAGATTCTGGAAAATTACCCTGCCGCTGTTGTCACCAACCTTGTTTTTTGCTGTAGTTATGACGGTTATAAGTTCTTTCCAGGTTTTTGACCAGACGATGATCATGACAAACGGGGGACCTGCAAATTCCACCAATACCATTGTACTTTACCTGTTCCAGAACGGCTTCACCTTCTTTAAGATGGGGTATGCTTCGTCAATTGCCTGGGTGCTTTTTGCCATAATCCTCGTTTTAACAATGATTCAGATGAAGCTGCAGAAGGATTGGGTATATTACGAATAGAAAGGGGATGCTGGCAAATGGAGGATAAATCGCCGATCATTGCAGGAAAGCTCCATGTAAGGAATCTGGATGCGGCAAGGAACAGATTTTTGTCTATATTGAGCAACCTGGCTTTGTTCATAATTGCTTTTGTCTTTATGATACCGTTTATTGGAATGGTATTCACCTCGCTAAAGCCGGAAAATGAAGTTTTGTCCATACCTCCGACATTATTCGGAACAAGGATTGACTGGTCCAATTA
>CALMWN010000003.1 GCA_937873555.1 uncultured Clostridia bacterium | reverse complement strand
GAGAACATAGCTTAGAAATTTCAAAATCGTGTCTTGACAAACGGTACCATTACACTTCGTGTGCGTATGCTCGGTGGAAAAAAGAATAAAGCCAAAAAAGGAGAATTACGATTTCCTTTACCAGTTGGATATGCATATGATGCAGATGGTCAAACAGTACTTGACCCTGATGAAGAGGTGCAAGCAGCCATACGTAACGTTTTTTCTGCCTTTAAGGCCTGTGGAAGCGCTTATGGCGTAGTACAGTTTTTTGCGCTAAACGGCCTCCGATTTCCTAAACGGGCTTATGGAGGAGTGTGGGCAGGAAAACTTGTTTGGGGAACGCTTACGCACAGCCGCGTTGTATCCATCCTGCATAATCCGGGTTATACTGGTGCGTATATATTTGGGCGCTATCATGATCAAAAGCGTGTTGATCCGCAGGGGTTGTTTATCCATCACACGGTGCAGTTGCCGAAGGAACAATGGCAAGTCTTCATTCCTGATCATCATCCAGGGTACATTACATGGGAAGTGTATGAAGAGAATCTAAAACAATTACAGAACAACCGTACCAATCTCGAAGTAAGTGGACCCGCCAGAGAAGGTACCGCCTTGCTGCAAGGACTGGTTCTCTGCGGGAAATGTGGACGACACATGACTGTGCGATATACCGGCAATGGTGGAATATCTCCCGTATATGAGTGCAAGGGGAGATGGGAACATGGTACCAGAGCCACATGTACAACTGTACCGGCACTGATTATTGACCAAGCTATTGCAGCCAGGGTTATTCATGTTATGCAGCCGGCAGAATTGGAACTTGCTATCGAGATAATGGATAAATTGCTGAAAGAAGAGAATGAAGCCGATAAAGGTTGGAAACTCACACTGGAACGTGCCAGATATGAAACGGAACGGGCTGAACGGCAGTACCAACAGGTAGAGCCAGAAAACCGCCTGGTCGCAAGAACCTTGGAAGCCCGGTGGAATGAAAAACTGTCAGAGCTGGAAGAACTTCAGAACGAATACGAGCAATACCGGTTACGGCAAAGCTGGCGTCCCACACAACAAGACAAGACGGAGATTCTGGCATTAGCCAAGGAGCTTCCCCGTATCTGGGGTGCAACGACTACTACTGCAAAAGAACGAAAACGGATTCTACGTATGCTCATTGAAGACATCACCATATTCGCTGAAGCAAGACAGCCGGATGTACGATTGGGATTGAGATGGCAGAATCATTGCGTTGAAGAAATTCATGCGACAAAGTCCTTGCCGAAAGGTACAGCCAGGAAACATACACCTCAAACGGTGGAGTCTGTCCGTACGCTGTCGGGCACAATGACCGACAGCCAAATTGCAGCCCATTTGAATGAGGCTGGGTTGCGTACACCGGAAGGGCGGGTGTTTACCGTTGATTCTATCAAGTGGATTCGGTATTTAAACCACATTCCGGCACTTTCCGACCGCCATAAAGGCTTAACTGTCAAGGAAGTGGCGGAGCGATTTGAAGTGGGTCAGGATACTGTCTACTATTGGATATACCATGGCATCTTACACGCAGAAAAGGCTGCACCTGGTTGGCCTTGGGACATTCAGATAGACAAACAAAAAGAAGTAGAGTTGCGGGAATGGGTACAAAAATCCGGGCACCTTGTAAAATCCAAAACCTGGTAATGATATAGCTTAAAAACCAAAACAGTCTTGGGAGGTGTGCAGTATGAACAAACCGTGCCGATTATCAGAGACAGAGTGGTACAAATGGCGACAAAGATTGTTATTGAGCCTTTATTTGAAGCTGATTTCAAAGAATGTTCCTATGGATTTCGCCCCAAAAGAAGTATGCACCAGGCACTTGACAGGATACGCAAGGATACAAGGAATAAAGGATGGTGGGTGGTAGATGCAGATATATGTAGCTATTTCGATACCATAAACCATGAGAAGTTAATAAAGCTTGTAGAAATGCGCATATCTGACAGGAGAATAATAAAACTCATCAGACAATGGCTGAAATCTGGAGTCATCTACAAAGGGGAGTTTGAGGAAAGTGAAATTGGCGCACCACAAGGTGGAGTCATATCACCGCTGCTCTCAAACATCTATCTTAACTACCTAGACACCAAATGGGAGCTGCATTACAAGCATCTTGGAAAACTCGTCCGTTTTGCGGATGATTTCGTAGTAGTATGCAGGACAAAGAAAGATGCCCATCATTCACTAAACGCAGTGAAATCAATACTATACAGGCTTGAACTGCAAATACATCCTGAGAAGACGAAGCTGGTGAGTATATGGGATGGAACGGAAGGGTTTGATTTTCTGGGATTCCATCACCGTTTTAAGAAATCAGAGACAGCTAAAGGTAGGACATTTAAAGAAATGCACCAAGTGCCTTCAAAGAAAGCTATGGGAAAGATGCGGGAAAATATCCGGAAAGTATTTGCCAGCAGGTCAACGTTGCTGCTGGACATAAAGGATATGGTGAAGACCTTAAATCCCAAAATCATAGGAATGAGAAACTACTATGGGTTAAAGAATGCAGAGAAGCAACTGAATAAGATTGATTGGTACATTATAAAGAAATTTACAGTATGGTACAACTGCAAGAAGAAAATCAAAAGGCATTACTCTGGTCTATCAAATGTCCGCAAAACTATCTATGAACAAGGTCTGCAAAGGCTTGCTGTGTAACGAAATGCTGTAGGAAGAAGAATGAAGGAAAGCCGTATGAAGGAGAACTTCACGTACGGTTTGATGAAGAAGGGGGTGGATTCCTCCACCCTTTTACTCTACTCAAAAACAGGAGGAATTTATGGACATACAAAAAATACCTGTCGCTAAAATAAAGGCGGCTAAATATAATCCAAGGAAAGATCTGAAGCCGGGAGATCCTGAGTATCAGAAATTGAAACGTAGTATTGAGGAGTTTGGTTATGTCGAGCCGGTTATCTGGAACAAACGCACAGGCAATATTGTGGGCGGGCATCAGAGGTTTAAGATATTAACCGCACTGGGTGAGACCGAGATTGACTGCGTTGTTGTTGATATGGGTACTGACAAAGAAAAAGCACTCAATGTTGCTTTAAATAAAATAAGCGGTGAGTTTGATATCCCGCTACTGACAGATTTATTGAAGGACTTAAATGCTGAGGGTTTTGATGTTTCGCTCACTGGCTTTGATATGGTGGAGCTTGATGAATTGTTTAGGGATACCACACAAGGTAAGGTTAAAGAGGATGAGAACTTTGACCCAACACCTCCGGAGACTCCAATATCTCAAAGAGGTGATGTGTGGCTACTTGGAAGACATCGGTTAATGTGTGGGGACAGTACTCTTATTGAGGATGTCAAAAATTTAATGGCTGGTAAGAAGGCAAAAATAGTATTTACTGATCCACCTTGGAATGTTGACTATGGTTCCGATTCGAAGCATCCAAGCTGGAAGCCTCGTCAGATTCTCAATGATAAGATGACCAGCAAGCAGTTTGCAGAGTTTTTATACAAGGCTTTCACTTGCCAGAAGGAAGTCAGTGAAGCGGGCTGCATGACCTACATTGTAATGAGCGGTCAGGAATGGGGAAACTTAATGAACGTTATGGCAGATGCAGGTTATCATTGGTCATCAACGATTATTTGGAAAAAGGACACGCTTGTTTTATCTCGAAAGGATTATCATACACAGTTCGAGCCTATATGGTATGGCTGGAGTGAAGGCAGCCGCCTCTGTCCTCTTTCGGATAGAAAGCAATCGGATGTATGGGATATTCCAAGACCCAAGAGAAGTGATGAGCATCCGACAATGAAATCGGTGATATTGGTTGCAAAGGCTTTGATGAATAGCTCTCATATGGGAGATGTGGTACTTGATTTATTTGGCGGCTCTGGTACAACACTTATTGCTACAGAACAAACAGACCGGCTTTGCAGTATGATGGAGTTGGATCCGAAATACTGCGATGTTATTGTAAAAAGATTTATTGAAAACACCCAAAATACTGCGGGTGTTTTTCTATTAAGAGGAGCAGAAAAAATACCCTTTGAGGAAGCACAGAAGTTAGTTGACTTCCAAAGGGTTTAGAGTGATTAATGTACCTACTGGGTTGCATAGGCGCAGAAGTTGCCTCAGGCAACGACCAGCCAATAAAGGAAAGGTAGGTAAAAGCAATGGAAAATGGTAAGTTTGTATTTTTACAAAAGATCACAGGTCAAGAACGTAAAGTCATCGTCAGTGTAATTTCAGAAGCTATATCTGAAGAAGTCAGATATTTAGGACCCCCGACTTTTTTATATATGGTTGGTGGATGGACTATTGAAAAGAGCGGAAATGTTCGTTCTCCTGAACTTGAGTTTTCAGAAATTGATGAAGCAAAAACAATATTTGAAGCTTTAGAAAATGCCGGACTTATAGCAGATGGAGATTTAAGCATTATGCTTTCAGCCTCCGAGCATACGGGAGTCACCTTAAGAAATCTCATCAATATTATTAGCAGTAAGGAAAGACTGCTTTGCAAGGCACTGAATCGGGAGAATGGAATAGTATCGTTAGGCTTGGTGAATGTACTGAATTCAACACCGCTTGACTCGCTTGAAGATTTTATGATGGTATATAACAGTGGTCTTGAAGCAGGCAGCTATACTTCAGACAGCAATTTACGGCTGGATGCAATCCCAGACAGCATTTGTTTCAGCTTTTATAACGCAAGCCTGAAGCTGGAAGAGCTAAGGGCATATGTGATGCTTAGCCTGCGGCTCAATGAACAGGCAAAAACACAAAAGTACGCATCGGTTAAGCAAAAGGAAGCTGAGAATGAGAAGTATGCATTGCGTTGTTTCCTTTTAAGGCTCGGCTTTATCGGAGATGAATATAAGTCGGAACGGAAGGTACTGCTTTCAAGGTTGGAAGGAAACGGAAGTTGGAAAAAACTGCGCTTTCAGTCGGGAAGGAGCAAAAGGATGGATAAGTTTTTTATGCAGAAACATTGTGACCGCTGTGGCGGTGACCTCAAAAGCGGAAGGATAATGTCCATGTTTAATACGGATTGCATTTGCATGGCTTGTTCTGATAAAGAAAAGTCTGACAAGGATTATCAGAAGGCGGTTGAAGCTGATCATGAGCAAATAATGAAGGGGAATTATAATTTTGAAGGAATCAGGGGTGTGAAAAGAAATGAATAAAGCATTATTCACAAGGAAAGCGGTAGACCTTGAAGAATTAAAAAACCGCACAGGTCAAGAGCGGGATAAAAGCTACTTTGTAGTGGAAGCTGTTATTGAACTTCCAGAGGAAAGCTTTAGAGCTTTTGCAGATGATCTGCTTTCGGAGTTTGATTTCATCAAGGATAACATTGAAAAGATGTATATTGATAACAACAGGGTTTGGCACTGTCTATTGGTTAAAGCGGAAGGCTTTAAAGATGGGATTTTGATTGAAGCAGAAGGCTATGGCTATGCAAGATACTCGGCTTATTGCCCTGATTGTGAGGCGGCAGAATGGTAAACAGAACAGATAATTAATAAGAAATACAGCGATTAAGGCACCGACATGGGTGTCTTTTTCTTTGCCAATTTGTGAGGTGGAGGTGATGGCAATTGAGAAAAGAAGCACATATTTCAGTAAGGAAAAGGCACAGCATGCGATAGATTTTATTCAGGACTTGAGCCACACCAATGGTGAATGGGCGGGTAAGCCTTTTATACTGATGCCTTGGCAAAAGAAAATTGTAAGCGATGTATTTGGAACAGTAAAACCTGATGGAATAAGGCAATATACTACTGCTTATGTTGAACTGCCAAAAAAGAATGGTAAGAGTGAGCTTGCGGCGGCTATTGCCCTGTTGCTCACAATTGCTGATGGTGAACCGGGTGCGGAGGTTTATTCCTGTGCTGCTGACAGGGCTCAGGCGAGTATCGTCTTTAACGTTGCAGCACAGATGGTAAGGCAGCATCCGTACTTATCCCAAATTGTGAAAATTATACCCTCAAACAAAAGGATTTTATATCCAGAACTAAATAGCTTTTATCAGGTGCTTTCAGCGGATGTACCCAACAAACATGGACTTAACGTTCATGGTGTTGTTTTTGATGAGCTTCATACTCAGCCAAACCGAAAGCTGTATGATGTTATGACCCATGGTTCCGGTGATGCAAGGCGGCAGCCGTTATATTTCTTTATTACTACTGCAGGCAATGATCATAACAGCATCTGCTATGAGGTGCATAAAAAGGCGAAGGACATTATCTCTGGCAGAAAGTTTGATCCCACCTTCTACCCTGTTATTTATGGAGCTGAGGAGCATGAGGACTGGACTAGTGAAAAGGTTTGGAAGAAAGCCAATCCTTCACTTGGAGTTACTATTAGTATTGATAAGGTACGAGCAGCTTGTGAAAATGCAAAGCAGAACCCAGCAGAAGAAAATATATTCAGGCAGCTTAGATTAAATCAATGGATGAAGCAAAATGTTCGATGGATGCCAATGGATAAATGGAACAAATGCGGTGGGGAGATAGAGTTAGAAAAGCTACGAGGTAGAGAATGTTATGCGGGACTTGATTTATCAAGCACCACAGACCTCACAGCTTTTGTTTTGGTCTTTCCTCCCAGGCTGCAGGGTGGAGCAGTTAGTGAAGCCAACGACCAGACAACTTCTGAGGATGAAAAGTTTATTGTCTTGCCCTATTTTTGGATGCCGGAAGATAATGTTTATATTCGTGTGAAAAAGGATAATGTGCCTTATGATATTTGGGAAAAACAAGGCTTTATTAATACTACAGAGGGTAATGTTGTAGATTATCGTTTTTTACAGCGCGATATTATGAACATTTGCTCAGAGTTTGTTGTGAAAGAAATTGCCTATGACCGCTGGAATGCTACGCAGATAATTCTTAATCTGCAAGATGAAGGCTTGACAATGGTCAGATTTGGACAGGGTTTTGAGAGTATGAGCGGGCCGACAAAAGATTTAATGAGACTTGTGCTTAGCGAAAATTTAATACATGGCAATCACCCGGTTCTATCATGGATGGCTGATAATGTTACTGCAAAAATCGATGAAGCTGAAAACATAAAGCTGGACAAGGCAAAATCAACAGAACGTATCGATGGCATGGTTGCTTTGGTAATGGCTCTGGCAAGAGCTATGGTTAATATAAATGCCAAAACAGGGAGCGTTTATGACGAGAGGGGGATTTGGAGTGTCTGATAATGTCAATCACCCGCCACACTACACAAATGGTGGAGTTGAATGTATAGAAGCAATTCGTGCAGCAATGACGGTGGATGCTTTTGCAGGATATCTTAAGGGTAACTGTATCAAATATTTATGGAGATATACTCAAAAAGGCGGCGTTCAAGATTTACAGAAATGTGAATTTTATTTAAAGGTTCTGATTAGCTTAGAAAAGGAGCGTGAGAAAGTATGAGGCTACCATTTGTTAATTGGCTTAGCAAGGCGAGAGACAAGCCTACCAATAGTTTGTTTGGCTCTGCGTACAGCTTTTTCTTTGGTAGCACCAGTAGCGGAAAAACTGTAAATGAGCGTACATCGATGCAGACAACAGCTGTTTATGCTTGTGTAAGAATACTTTCAGAGACCTTGGCAAGCTTGCCGCTTCATACTTACAAATACACCGGGAACGGGAAAGAAAAAGCAATTGACCATCAGCTATATTATCTGCTCCATGATGAGCCTAACCCTGAGATGACTTCATTTGTGTTTCGAGAAACGCTGATGAGTCATCTTTTGTTATGGGGAAATGCTTATGCACAGATTATTCGTGATGGAAGAGGCAGGGTTTTGGCTCTCTATCCTCTACTTCCTGACAAAGTGGCAGTAGACAGGGATTCAAAAGGGCAGATTTATTATCAGTATCAAAAGGATACAGGGACAGAAAGGTTATCAAGCGATGAGGTTTTACACATACCCGGGCTTGGCTTTGATGGATTGATTGGCTACTCCCCAATTGCTATGGCAAAGAATGCAATCGGGATGGCTATAGCAACGGAGGAGTATGGTGCTAAGTTCTTTGCAAACGGGGCTAACCCCGGCGGAGTTTTAGAGCATCCGGGGGTTGTCAAGGATCCGGCAAGGGTGAGAGAAAGCTGGAATGCTGTGTATCAAGGGAGCAGCAATGCTCACAGGGTAGCTGTTTTGGAAGAGGGCATGAAATTCCAGAGTATTGGAATACCACCCGAACAGGCACAGTTTATTGCCACCCGTAAGTTTCAACTGAATGAGATTGCTCGTATTTTCAGGATACCGCCCCACATGATTGGCGACCTTGAAAAGTCAAGCTTCTCCAATATAGAGCAGCAGAGCCTTGAGTTTGTAAAATACACACTTGACCCTTGGGTGGTGCGCTGGGAACAGGCAATGCAAAGAGCCTTGCTCCTGCCAACGGAAAAGCGTGACTATTTCGTGAAGTTCAATGTGGATGGACTTTTAAGGGGTGATTATCAGAGCAGGATGAATGGCTATTCAGTCGGCAGACAGAATGGCTGGCTCTCCTCAAATGATATACGGGAACTGGAGAATCTTAACAGGATACCTGAGGAGCTTGGAGGTGATCTCTATCTTATAAACGGAAACATGACAAAACTTGCAGATGCCGGAGCATTTGCGGGTGCAAATACTGGAGCAAAGGAGGATGGAAAACTTGAATAAGAAATTTTGGAACTGGGTCAAAAATGAGGATGACTCAAGAACCCTGTACCTTGAGGGTGCAATAGCCGAGGAGACTTGGTTTGGAGATGAGGTGACACCCAAGCAATTTAAAAATGAATTAATGAGTGGAACTGGTGACATCACCATCTGGATTAACTCTCCGGGTGGTGATGTTTTTGCTGCAAGCCAGATTTACAACATGCTGATGGACTACAGAGGCAAGGTCACTGTAAAGATTGACGGTATCGCAGCAAGTGCCGCTTCGGTAATTGCAATGGCTGGAGGTGATGTGCTTATCTCACCCACTGGACTTTTTATGATTCACAACCCCATGACCATTGCCTTTGGAGACACGGTTGAGATGGAAAAGGCAATTGCTATGCTGTCCGAGGTCAAGGAAAGCATCATCAATGCCTATGAACTCAAAACTGGTCTTTCAAGAGCGAAGCTTTCTCATCTGATGGATGCGGAAAGTTGGTTCAATGCCAATAAGGCTGTGGAGTTAGGCTTTGCCGATGGCATTCTTTTTTCTGATGAAAGCGGTAAGGCGTCAGCACCAGAGGGTGTCATATTCAGCAGAATGGCAGTGACCAATTCACTAATAAGCAAGCTACCGCAAAAGGCAAAGCACGATGGAACAGATGCAAACACATTATATAAGAGGCTTGACCTCTTAAAAATTTAAGGAGGATACCACTATGAACAGAATTTTAGAACTGGTTGAAAAGAGAGCGAAAGCATGGGAAGCGGCAAAAGCATTCCTTGATGCCAAGAGAGGCAATGACGGCATAGTTTCTGCAGAGGATACTGCAACCTATGAAAAAATGGAGGCTGAGGTGGTGAACCTTGGCAAGGAAATCGACAGGCTTGAAAGACAGCAGACACTGGATATCGAACTTTCAAAACCTGTAAATGCTCCTATTACCAATAGACCTGCAGGAGCAGGAGTTGACAAGACAGGAAGGGCAACTGATGAATACAGACAGTCCTTCTGGAAGGCGATGAGAAATAAAAACAGCTATGATGTCCAGAACGCTTTGCAGATTGGCACTGATTCGGAAGGCGGTTACCTGGTGCCGGATGAATTTGAACGCACCTTGGTTGAAGCCTTGCTCGAGGAAAACATTTTCAGGAAGCTTGCCAAGGTAATCACCACATCAAGCGGAGATAAGAAAATCCCTGTTGTGGCTACCAAAGGTAATGCTTCATGGGTTGATGAGGAAGGTGCAATTCCTGAGAGCGACGACAGCTTTGGTCAGGTTTCCATCGGGGCATACAAGCTTGCAACCATGATCAAGGTTTCAGATGAACTATTGAATGACAGCATTTTCAACCTTGAAAGCTATATTGCCAAGGAGTTTGCGAGAAGAATTGGGACCAAGGAAGAGGAAGCCTTCTTCATTGGTAATGGAACAGGAAAGCCAACCGGTATTTTCAATGCAACAGGTGGTGCAGGGGTTGGAGTGACTGCAGCCAGTAGCACCGCAATTACGGTGGACGAGGTTATGGATTTGTTCTTTAGCCTTAAAGCACCCTACCGTAAGAATGCAACCTTTGTGATGAATGATGCCACTGTCAAGGCTATCAGAAAGTTGAAAGACGGCAATGGCCAGTATTTGTGGACTCCTTCTTTGACAGCAGGAACTCCCGATACAATTCTGACAAGACCTGTGCTGACATCTTCTTTTGTGCCAACAATTGAGGCTGCAGCCAAGACCGTTGCATTCGGTGATTTCTCCTACTACTGGGTTGCAGACCGTCAAGGCAGAGCCTTTAGGAGATTGAACGAATTGTTCGCAGCAACCGGGCAGGTTGGTTTCATGGCAACACAGAGGGTTGACGGTAAGCTGATTCTTGCAGAAGCCATCAAGGTGCTTCAGCAGAAAGCGTAGGTGAACCATGAGCAATGTTAAAAACTATACCGAGCAAGGTGGAGAAAAAACAGTAGTCGGTGGCACTCTTGAGATTGCCATCGGAGGAAAACTCACCTTTGATGATGTGGAACTAAAACCTGCTGAAACGCAGGTAGATAGTGCAGCTACAACTATTGCTGACTTGAAAGGTGATTTCAATGCCCTTCTTGCAAAATTAAAAGCGGCCGGAGTCATGGTATCAGAATAAGGAGGTGTTGGCTTTGGTGGTCACACTAGAGGAAACAAAAGCATTCCTTAGACTTGACTCAGACCACGAGGACACCCTTGTAACCACTTTCATAACAGCGGCGGAGGATATCGTCGAAGGTGTCCTCCGCTTCCCTCTTTCTGACTTTAATGTGGATGATGGGGTGCTGCCGGAGCTTGTAAAAACAACAATCTGGTATGCGGTGTCTCAGTTTTATGAGTTTCGTGAGAATGTGGATGTAAGAAAATTGCAGGAAACTTCAGCACTATTGCTGACGGCATACCGAAATAAGGAGTGGTGAGGCTATGGCTTGGAATAATCAAAAAAGACAATATGTCGGTCAGGGTAATATGTCAAAGCCTCTGCTCTCAATCGGGAAGCTGAGGCACAGAATCAAGCTTCAGACATATATCTCCTCTAAAAATTCATTTGGTGAGGAAAGAAAAGTATGGAATGATTTTGCAGATGTTTCAGCAAGTGTTGAACCTTTGTCTGGCAAGGAGTTATTTGCCGCTCAACAGCTTCATGCGGAAAGTACGGTGCAGATCATCATGCGGTATGTTGAGGGAGTCAACACCCAAATGAGGGTGATGTTCAAGGAGAAAAACCTTGATATCCTTCATGTTTCAAACAAGGACGAGAGAAATATTGCACTGTACCTGCTCTGCAAGGAGCATGAGGAGGTGGTCTAATGGCAAGGAGCTATTCAGCAAGGGCTAAAAAGGTAAAAGCCGAGGTTGAGGGTGCTGAGGAAATTATAAAGATTCTGAAGGAAATGGGTCAAAACGCTGAAAATGTTTTACTTCAAGCAGCAGAAGCCGGAGGAAAAATTGCTCTTGATGATGCTAAAAGAAGGTGTCCCGTGAGAACGGGTAAACTCAGAAACAGTCTTCAGCTTGAAGTGGGCAAAAGCACTCCATATAAAGCGGATGTAAGGGTAAAGCCGGGCAAGGAAGAATACTACGGCACCTTTGTCGAACTTGGCACTGAAAACCAAGCGGCACAACCATTCATGAGACCTGCGGTGGATGAGAACAAGGAAAAAATATCTGAAAAGGTCACAACTGAACTCAGCCGTGCAGTCGGAAAAGCGAGGTGATCGGATGTTTGAGGAAGCCTTATATACACATTTAAGCAATGTAGTTGGAGTGAAGGCGATTGTTCAGGATAGGATTTATCCTTTGATGATCCCTCAAAACAAAAGCCTTCCTGCCGTGACTTATCAAAAGGTATCGGGAGAAAGGCTTCATTCATTACACGGAGA
This sequence comes from uncultured Clostridia bacterium, assembly GCA_937873555.1. GTDB lineage: Bacteria > Bacillota > Clostridia > Acetivibrionales > CALMWN01 > CALMWN01. The sequence goes on along the minus strand of CALMWN010000003.1, from coordinate 3,998 downwards.
TACAGGATACACAACTCCTGTATTTCAAATATCGGCAAGGGCTGAAACATATGCCCAGTGCAAGGCACTGGCGGAGGAAATACGGCTTTGCCTTCAAAACTTCACAGGACTTATGGGCGGCACTGACGGCATAGACATCGGTGCTGTTTTAATGCTGGGAGAGGTTGAAGGCTACGAGCCTGACACTGGTGGCTGGTATTGCTACATGGATTTTCAATTTCATTATGAGGAAAGGGTGATATAGATGGCTGGAACAGCAGGAAAAAAAGGAAAGGTCATGATTGGGGCAAATGCGGTAACTGCTCTAAACAACTGGTCTTTGGAACTGGGGATTGATACGTTGGAGACCACAGCCTTCGGTGATGAGTGGAAAAACTTCATCGCAGGTCTAAAAGAGTGGTCGGCAAGTGCTGAAGGTGCTTATAACGTACACACGGATGCAAATGGACAGGCGGCACTGCAGAATGCGTTCTTAAACGGAACAGAAGTTGACTTGAAGCTATATGTCAACAACATCAATTACTATAACGGGCAGGCAATCATCTCAAGTCTGTCAGTAGAAGACCCTGTGGATGACATCGTGACCATTTCCATAGAGTTTCAGGGTAATGGCGCATTGTCCTATATTTAATTTTTAAATAAAATTATGTACTCCATAAATAAAATTAAGGTTGACGTAGATAAATTTATGGAGTACAATGATTTTAAGGATGGTGATATGATGTTAAAGCAAATCTTCATTTTGAGAGTAGGACTAAAAAGTCCCAAAGCTGATGCCACTGCAAATCTCGATTTTAGAAATTTGCATGAAGACATTAGTAAGGCAAGTGAAACCTCAAATAATAAACACGGGTATAAAAAATTACGGATACTTGAGGTGACGCAAAAATCAATTCAGCTTGAATTAGAAATTCAAACAGAAAATGGAGTCAGTAATATTGGCAGGGAACTATCGACTTTTAGTCGGGCGCTCTATAATAACTTCAACTGGGCAAGATTTAGTTCAGTTCCTAACAGGTTGTTTATGGTAACTGAAAGTGAAGAAAAAAGAGAGCTTTATAACGAGACTGTGTCTGTTGGCGAGAGTGAAGAAGCGGTTCCGTACTATGTAGAACCCTACATAACAGATGAAGAAATGCTCAGGTTGATAAACTTTATCGTTTCCTTTCAAAACAAAGGAGAGCCTGAGACAATCAAGCGAAGGAAGGTAACCATAAGGAACATTAAAAAATTGCTTGAGGAATGTATGTGAGGAGGGGTTTCATGAAGATTAAGTTTTTAAACAAGGCAGGTAAATGTGATGAAAAAAAGTCAACAAAGAAAGATTCGCCGCACTATGATAACCTTGATTTTCTTGACAGGAATCCAACATTAAAAAACAGTATTGCTCAGGAGTTGGTACCATACTTTGATTCGTTTTTTTACACAAGGCCATATATGAACTCCGGGGAAGTTTCTGTGACAGTGTGCAAAAATCTCAATCTACCAGATGATGCATTTAATCACAGCCTTGTTGGCTCTCAGATTTATGAAACCTTCAAAGACGTAGATCCAACGTCATATGGCATATCAAGAGATACTGAATTGATAGCCAGCAAAGGAGAAGAACAGCATTACGTAGATTATTTTTTAGCACAATAATAGTATTTGAACTTGGCTCTCACCCTTAATGGATGAGGGCTTTTATTATGGAGGTGAGACATAGTGGTGCTATCAGGAAGTGTAGGAGCAGTCTTTATTAATAAAGAAACTGCTCCTGCTGCATTTATAGACGAAATAACAATGGCTGACCTGAGTCTTAGACGATTTACAATCTCGGATAACACCAAACGCTACTGGGATAAAAATTCGCCAGTTACGGTAAAGGTGAATGGTGAGGTTCAGACTATAGGTTTTGAACTTGAATACTGCGGCGGGGTTGTAGTCTTTGAAGAGGCAAAGGATGGTGACGATGTAATTCTGGTTAGCGGAAAGTCATTAACCGTTGAGCAGCATGGTGGCTTTTTCGATTGGTCAGCCGAACTTGGGATGGAAACACCCGAGACCACCACCTTCATGTCAAACGGCTGGAAGGAATTCATCACTTCCATCAAAGAGTTTTCTGCCTCGGCTGAAAGCTACTGGGGTGATGATGAATTCTTCTCAAGGCTTGGGCAGGAGGTAATCATTGCACTTTATGTGGATACTACCTCTTCAAAGGCAAGGTATGAAGGTTACGGAATCATCAAATCAGATGGAGTTGAAGCTGCCGTTGATGATGTGGTGAATGAATCAATAGAAATTCAGGGTGTTGGTGCCCTATATTACAGGGAGGGTTAATAAAAATGGCAAAACAGAGTGTGACTTTGGAACTGGATAAACCGAGGAGCCTGCGTTTCGGACTGAACGCACTGGTTCGTGTGGAAGAAATGATTGGAAAGCCAATCAGTAAGCTGGACTTGGACAACATCAGCGTGAAAGATATGCGAACCATTATCTACGCAGGGTTGTACCATGAGGATAAGAACCTTACACCAGAAAGGGTCGGAGAACTGATTGACGATTTTTCAGATATCAATACAGTGGCTGAAAAACTGGGTGAGGCTATGACCGAGGCATTCGGAAGAAAAAACGGGAAGAAGCCGACAGCGGCAAAGGAGAAGACTGGGACTGGTACAGACTCCTAAAGGTTGCGGTCGGTGTTATGGGGATTTCGCCAGAGGAATTCTGGAGGCTGACACCTTTTGAATTCAACCTTATAGCTGAGGGATTTGTTGCAAGAGAGGAGCGAAAAACCAGTGACCTTCTCTACCTTGCATGGCATGTGGAAGCCTTTGCAAGAGCCAAGAAGCTGCCGAAGCTTGAGATTTTAATAAAAAAGAAGGCGCCAAAGGCGCAAAGAAAAGTGCTGTCTAAAGATGAACTTATCAATATAGCAAAGAAGAAAGGGCTTACCGGACCATGGTAATGTCCTTCTTCTTTTTTATAGTAAAAGTCTCATAATTGTTATTGACTACATTTGAGTGAGGTTATATTATTTTTGTGTATAGCAATTGCATACTTGTTTTAAAAAACGAAGTAAAGACTATTTATCCGTGTGTCTGACAAATATTAAAAGAACGGAGGGGTTGAAATGTCCTGTGTATGTTGTTTTTTTGATAATACTCATCAAAAACAATTGAAAAGAAACTGTTTTATCAAATCAAGTTTTAAAGAAAAACTGCTTATGTATAAAGAACTTTACATAGAAGAATTTAAAAATTTGAATTCATTGAAAAATTGTGATTGCGATTATTCAAAAAAATATACAAATGAGTCTATATATGTGCAGTTTTGTGATGACTTGCTTGAAGATTATAAAGGGAAAATTGATTTATTAGAAAAATTTTTTGATGGGCTGATTGAAGTATATGCATCTTGTGTTGAAAGAAACAGTGATGAGGCATATGAAAAATTAGATGTTTATGTAAATAAATTCTGTACCAACTATTCATCTAGTAATGCAATGCAATATACTAATGTATTATTCAGAGGAAGACCTGTTGGTAAATATGATATTGGTAACATCTATGAGTACTATCACATACCGTTTAGTAAAAAGAATCTGGCGGGAAGTCAAAGATTTAGTATAGCAGGAAAACCTATGCTATATTTGGCAAGATCAATGCCGACTGCTATTCAGGAATTAGGTAATAAATTTGCCGATGTAAATTTCTCTGTGTACTATCCTAAATACAGTTGGTTACATCGTTTAGGTATGTACAATATAACGAATGCAATTGATATTACATTAAATAGAAGCATATATCCTTTGATTGCTCAAGGATCAAAAATTGAATATGATAATTATCAATTTACTTTTTCTAAAAAAAATGCAGATAGTATTATTGGAGATAGTATATTATTTCAAATACTGACATTCCCTGTTGATATAAAGAATAAGGAAATTGAAGAATATATTCTACCACAAATGTTTACTAATTATTTAGAGAAACAAGGCTATATTGGGCTGATTTATC
>CALMWN010000002.1 GCA_937873555.1 uncultured Clostridia bacterium | reverse complement strand
TTTTAACAGCGGACCGTCCGCATGAATTACGCCATGTCGGTGCACCTCAATCAATTGATCAAAACCAAATATTTAATAACTATGTAAAATATTATGAAGAATTATCATTGCCTGAAGAAAAAGAAACTATGTACGGATATGTGCGTGTGGTGATGCAAAAAGCATATTCAAGTGCCATGTCAAAAGGATATGGTCCAGCTCATATTAACGTACCGATTCGTGAGCCTTTAATTCCGGATTTAAGCAAATTAGATTTCACTAAAGGGCGTCAAAACAGTAAATTTGAATGCCTGAAAGGAGAAAATCTTTTTTCATTTGACGATTCTGTTTTTAAAAATAAGAATGGGCTTATCCTTTGCGGCGGAGACGCTTATTCAAACTATCATGATGAAATATTGGAGTTGGGAGAACGTTTGAAAGCTCCTGTATTAGCTGATCCAATTTCAAATTTGCGAAATTTCTCAAAAAATATTATTATCGATAGTTATGATGCATTTCTTAAGGATGATACTATCAAAAAAGAATTAGAACCTCAATTTATCATTCATTTTGGACAAGTACCCGTATCAAAACGGTTGCAGCAATTTTTATCCATGCATCAAAATGTTTTGTATTTACAGGTGGCTGAAACTTTTCAATATTACAACCCTTCTCTCTCGACAAATAAATATATTATTTCATCACCAGGAGCGTTTGCAAAGACTATCCATATACAAAATGGCAACACGGAATATTTGGACAAGTGGGTAGACTATCAAAAGCAAATGCGTGATAGATTAAATACTGCAAAAGATGAGATTAACCTGTTTGAAGGTAAACTGATTCAAATGATGCAAAATATGCTGCCGCCGGAAAGCCGGTTGTTTGTGGCAAATAGTATGCCGATCCGTGATATGGATTACTTCTTTGAAGCGCGTAATCAAGATGTCAAAGTATTGTGCAACAGAGGGGCAAATGGAATCGATGGTACGGTTTCCTCTGCACTGGGAGTGTCTGCATCAAATAAACCAACTGTTCTTTTAACGGGAGATTTAGCGTTTTATCATGACTTGAACGGATTGCTGGTTGGGAAAACACACAGCTTGAATTTGCTTATCGTATTATTTAATAATAATGGAGGAGGAATATTCAGGTATTTACCGCAGCATAAAGAGAAACATTTTGACTATTTATTCCTGACACCGCATGGTATCAACTTTGAAGGCGTAAAAATTTTGTATGATATAAAATACTATGAAGCAAAGGATTATCAGGTATTTGAAAACTTTTTCAGTCAAGCGTTGGCTTTAAAAGGAATTAAGTTGATTGAAGTAAAAATTGATTCGGAGTTAAGCAAAATATTGCATGACAAGTATACAACATTATAGGATGCCGTTATGATTTTTGAGATTGAAAGCATTAAATATCATCTTCAAATAATAGGAGAAGGAAAGCCTATTGTCTTTTTACATGGCTTTTCAGAAAATCTAAGCACATGGGATTTCATTAAATTAGAGGGATACCAACTGATACTGGTAGATCTTATCGGGCACGGAAAAAGTGACAAACCGTACAGGCGTAAATACTACCGCTTGAAAGTAATGGTTAAACATTTAAATCAGCTTATTTTTCAGCTTGGTTTAAAAAAATATTCAATAGCAGGTTACTCGATGGGTGGACGAATCGCATTAGCCTATGCATTAGCATATCCCGGTGAAATTGATACGCTGATCCTGGAAAGTGCGTCTTATGGGGAATGTGGATTTGAAAACCGCTTAAAACGTCGTAGAGACGATTCGAATTTAGCAAAAAACATACGGGAAAATGGGATTATATGGTTTAATCAATATTGGAGCAGCTTGAGTATTTTTGCATCGCAAAGAAAGTTACCGAAAACCATTACCGATGAAATAAGCAACAGGCGTTTATCAAATGTGCCTCATGCGCTTTCAAACACTTTGCTGTGCACCGGACAAGGCATATTCCCTTGTTTGAAAAACCAAATAGCCGGTTTGCCCATGCCCATATTATATATAAGTGGGGAATTTGACGAAAAATATCGGCAAACAGGCAGTGAATTTGAAAAGTTGAACACAAATGTAAAGCATGTAATAATAGCAGGATGCGGTCATAATACCCATATTGAAAATCCTGGTGCTTTTGAGAAGATTTTAAAACAATTTTTAGAAGGAGCAGCAACATGAATCAATTCCCTTGGAAAGAAATAAACCGCAATTATGAAGACATTTATTATGAAACATATGATGGAATTGCAAAGATAACTATAAACCGTCCTGAGGTGCGTAATGCATTCCGTCCCAAAACAATTATGGAATTAATCGATGCTTTTACGGTAGCCCGTGAAGACAATGAAATCGGTGTCATTATTTTAACAGGTGCAAATCATGGAAAAGGTGAGGATAAAGAAGCATTTTGTTCCGGAGGAGATCAAAGTGTACGGGGACATGGGGGTTATGTAGGAGATGACCGGATTCCGCGTTTAAATGTTTTAGATTTGCAGCACCTGATCCGTATTATTCCAAAACCGGTCATTGCCATGGTTAATGGATATGCAATCGGAGGAGGACATGTATTGCATATCGTTTGTGATTTGACGATTGCCTCTGAGAATGCCAAATTCGGGCAAACAGGACCCAAAGTAGGTTCTTTTGATGCCGGATATGGCGCCGGGTATTTAGCACGTATTATCGGCCATAAAAAAGCGCGTGAAATATGGTATTTGTGCCGTCAATATACTGCGAAGCAAGCCCTTGATATGGGGCTGGTAAATACCGTTGTTCCATTCGATGAGCTGGAGGAAGAAACCGTTAAATGGGCAAAGGAAATCTTACAACATTCGCCTACGGCATTACGTTTTCTGAAAGCATCGTTCAATGCAGATACAGATGGATTAGCCGGCTTGCAGCAGTTGGCGGGAGATGCCACATTGTTATATTATACTACAGATGAAGCAAAAGAAGGACGAAATGCATTTATTGAAAAACGGAAACCCGATTTTAAAAAGTTCCCTAAGTTTCCGTAAATACTATAAATAAATCATATAGGTGATAAAATGAATTGGCTTAAAAAGCTTAATTTTGAAAAACCAAATAAAAAATTTATTAATCATCTGACATTCAGTGAAGTTTATGAGAAGGTAGAAGATTTGGCCGGAAAACTGTCTTCCTATGTGAAAAGTGAGGGAAGGGTTGCTATTTACTCAGGCAACTCAGTGGATATGGCATTATTTTTTTTGGCGCTTATATGTTCAGGAAAAGAAGTGTTGATGTTGAATGCACACTTGACAACCGAAGAAATAGAAAAACAATTGAAAGTATTAAACATTCAAGTTGTTTTTTCCTGTGACGAAAGTTTCATACCGTTTAACGAAGTATATCAAAATAAAAAGGAAAATATAAAACTAGTTGAAGAATTTGATGAAGAGAAAATTGCAGTTATCATGAATACAAGTGCTACAACAGGTGAATTTAAATCTGTTCCTGTTCGATGGAGACAGTTTTATTCCCATGCAAAAGCTTCTCAAAAAAGTTTAGGGGTTACAGATGAAGATAATTGGCTTGTTATATTACCAATGTATCATATCAGCGGATTAGCGATCTTGATTCGAAGCTTGTATAATGGGACACAGATTACCATATTGGAAAAATTTGATGAAGATCAAGTGATAAAACTAATTGAAAGCAATACAATCAATATGATATCCATCGTACCAACCATGTTAAATAGAATAATTAACTGGATCGGGAAACATAATTTACGTGTAGTGCTGGTAGGTGGTGAGTTTATCCCTAAAGCACTGGTTGAAAAAAGCATTTCAAAAAACATTCCCATATACAAAACTTATGGTATGACAGAGACAACAAGCCAGTCTACAACTTTTCCAGTATTAGAGCACCCGGAAAAAATTGATTCTGTAGGATTACCGATAGAAGGAGTAGAAATTCATATTCAAGATCCGGATGAAAAGGGTATAGGTGAAGTTCTGGTTAAAAGTCCGATGTTGATGGACGGATATATTGGAAAAGAAAGTATTAATGGTTACTTTAATACAGAAGATCTGGGCTTTATTGATGAAAATGGATTTCTATACATACTTGACCGCCGCCAAAACTTAATTATATCCGGTGGCGAAAATATTTACCCGAAAGAAATTGAAAATGTTCTGTATGCACATCCCCAAATAATTGAATGCGCAGTCGTTGGCAAGAAAGATGAAAAATGGGGGCAAGTTCCTGTGCTTTACGTAGTTTCTTCGTTAAATGAGGAAGCAATATTAGGATATCTTTCAGAAAGATTGGCAAAATATAAACTTCCTAAAAAAATCATTTATTTGGATAAACTTCCCAAAAATGCATCAGGCAAAGTATTAAAAAAGAATTTAATAGAGGTTGATTAAATGCGGATTGAAAAAATAGAGCTTTTTCATATTAAAATGCCCCTGAATTTTTTATTTAAAACATCAAAAGCCACCGTAAAGCATCGGGAAACAATCATAATTAAAGCAGCAGATGAACTTGGGAATAACGGTTATGGTGAAGTAGTTGCATTTAATGAACCATTTTATACGAATGAAACATTGCTGGATTCTAAGCATATATTAATAAACAAGCATACTCCAAGGCTGATTTCTAAAGAGGTTAAACACCCGTTTGATATACATAAATGGTTTGATGTATCATATCCTATGGCGCTGGCCGGGTTGGAAAATGCTTTGGTAGATTTGTATGCGAAGAGGCATAAACAATCCGTTATGGATGTTGTATTCAATGAGGAAACCAATGACGAGATTTATGCGGGAATTGCACTGGGTGATCAAGATATTCCAAGCCTTATAAAACAAATTGACCATAATCTGAAAGAAGGATATATCCGCTTTAAAATAAAGATTAAACCCGAGGATGGGTTTATTAAGTTAAAGTCTATCAAAAAAGCCTATCCTGATATCCGATTACTGGCAGATGCAAATAAAAGTTATAAGATTGAACAGATTGACGAATTAATGAAATTTGACGAACTGAATTTGCTTTGTTTGGAAGAACCGCTCGATTCAGCAGATTTTCATGCATTACAAAAACTTCAAAAAAAAATGCAAACCCCTATATGTTTGGATGAAAGTATCCAAACAGTTGATGATCTAAAAACTGCAATTGAGTTAGAAGCTCTCAAAGTTGCGAATATAAAAGTGGGACGTGTCGGCGGAATATATTATGCAAAGCAAATGATTGAGTTGTGCAGAAAAAATAATATTCAGTACTGGATAGGAAGTATGCTTGAAAGCGGTGTTTCTAAAATATTGCATGTTCATCTGGCGAGTTTAAAAGATACTTATATCCCCGGAGATTTATCATCGTCAAAACGATACTTTGAAAAAGATATAATTAAACCGGAAATCACGGTTGAAAATGGTATGATTAAAGTACCAAAAGGCTGTGGTTCGGGTGTAGAAATTGATGAAAATATATTAAAAAGTATCACCATTGACTATATCAAAATGGGTGGTGAATAGCGTGAAAAAACAACTTGATGTAGTCTAGAAAAGGGCATGTTCAAATAAAGGTACATTTGACCTTTGAAAAATTAATAATGATAATTTAAGCCAAAGAAATGTCAGAAGCTTTTATAATACCTTGCGAAATCAGAAGCTTCGCAGCTTGTTTAATAGCTTTTTGCTTCTGCTTTTCCAGCATTTCTTGAGGCATGTCAATTTTGTAAAGATCACTTGGATTCCACTCTTCACCGGTAAGAAACATATTGTAAATAGCGGTGAGTATCATCCTGGCGATTGCAATAATGGCTCTTTTTTTACCCCTCCTTTTGCAAATGCGCTCGTATTTGATTTTGTAGTAAGGAGATTTGTCAGATTTCACGGCTGCATGGGCAATTTGCACCAATGCAGGTTTGAGGTAAGCACCGGCACGTGAAATTCTAACAGACTTCTTCTTACCAGCAGACTCATTATTACCGGGCGATAATCCAGCCCAACAACATAAGCGTTTGGAGTTGGCAAATTGAGACATATCAGTGCCAATCTCCGAGATAACAGTGATGGCAGAAGCTCTATCAATTCCTGGGATGGTACAATGGAGCTTGATAGCACTTTCGTAAGGAACAACCATCTTATCAAGCTTTTCATCCAACTTTGTGATGGACTGTTGGATAAAATCAAGGTGAGAGCGAACCATTACAATACGTTCCTTTTGCTCCACTGTCATCTGATATCCATCGATAGATTCAATAACAGTGGAAGCTTTCTTCTTCAGAGACCTCTGAAGAAGAGATGCGCAGTGTTTCGGATCAAAAGAATCAGAGGTGACTAAGTAGTCGGTGATGGATGAGGCAGATTTGCCAAACATGTCGGAAACGACAGCATCAAGGGCTACATTACACACGGTGAAGGCATTTTGAAAACGGTTTTTTTCACTGCTTTTGCAGGAAACAAGCTTGTAACGGTAGCGAGTGTACTCACGCAAGATACGGATTGGCTTTTTGGGGATATAGCTTCCGGGGACCAACCCTAAGCGGAAAAGATCGCCAATCCATTTGGAATCTTTCGTATCATCCTTGTTACCTTTGACAGCTTTAACCCATTTGGGATTGGCAACAGTAACAT
>CALMWN010000001.1 GCA_937873555.1 uncultured Clostridia bacterium | reverse complement strand
AATAAAAGGAAGGGTTTCGAGCCTTCTTGAGGTAGGCACAGGATTCCATCCGGAGCTTACCGGCAGAGAGAATATTTTTCTTAACGGCGCCATCCTCGGAATGGGCAAGACAGAGATCAAAAAGAAGTTTGACGAGATAGTTGCCTTTGCAGAGGTCGAAAAATTTCTCGATACGCCGGTGAAACGCTACTCCTCGGGGATGTATGTACGCCTCGCCTTTGCTGTTGCAGCACACCTTGAGCCTGAAATACTTGTTGTCGATGAAGTGCTGGCAGTGGGAGATGTCCAGTTTCAGAAAAAGTGTTTAGGCAAGATGGAAGAAGTGGGAAGAGAAGGGAGGACCGTTTTATTTGTGAGTCATAATATGTCAACAATCTTGAATCTTTGCAGCCGGACTATTATGTTACATTCAGGAAGAATAATTGCCGAAGGTACAACTGAGGATATCGTGCATCAATACTTGAAAAAAATACAAGAAGGCACCGAGCAGGATATCTCATCCACTAAAGAGCGGCGGGGGTTGGGACGGGTCAGATTCACTCGCGTATCTTTTCAGGATGAAAACGAAACCCTTTTAGAACAAGCGATTTCCGGACAACCTCTTGTGATCGTGCTTGATTATCGGTCCAAAAATAAAAACGAATTACAGAATTGCAAGATATCTGTTGTATTTTATGATAACCTTGGGCAGGTTTTGTTTAATTGCTCAAGTGAATTATCCAATAGTGAAGCGCTCAACTTACCGCCAACCGGAAAGGTGAAGTGTATTATACCTAAATTGCCTCTTAGTCAAAGCAATTATCTTATCACTGTTTTTCTGGAAGTTAACCATGAAATTGAAGATTGGGTTCGGAATGCAGTTTCCCTGAATGTCGTCGACGGGGACTTCTTTGGTACAGGAAAACAGTATCCACCGGGATGGCAGGGAAAAGGTTTACTAGTACCCCATCGTTGGGCAACAGGGGAGCTAACTTGAAAATAAGTGTTTTCATTACCTCATACAATCAGAAGAAATATTTAGTCGAAGCCGTCGAAAGTGTACTTGCTCAAACGCTTAAACCCTTTGAAATAATAATTGTAGATGACTGTTCTACAGACGGCTCCAGAGAAATTATCGAGAGCTATGCGTATACTCATCCGAAGCTGATAAGACCGTTTTATCATGAAAGGAATCTTGGCATCGGGAAAAATAAGGCGTTTGCCCAAAAGCAGGCCAGGGGGGAATGGCTGACTTATCTCGATGGTGACGACAGATTTTTACCCGAAAAACTTGAGATGGAATTTAAAACCCTTCAACAGCATCCGGATTCAAAGGTTGTCTACTCCAACTTTTATTCAATAAACGAAGAAGGCAAAAGGTCAAGGCTTTGGGTTGATAAGACCCCGCCGCCAAGCGGATATATATTCTCCCAGGTTTTCAGCCGTTCCTTCCCTCACAATACACTATTCAGGAATGAACTGATATCCTCTGATTGTTTAAAAAAGATCGGTTATTATGACGAAGAAAGAATTACACATGAAGATTGGGATTTCAAGATAAGACTGAGTAAACATTTCAATATTACATACTGCCCGATGGCCTTAATCGAACGCCGTGAACATGCGGATGGGATTTCACAATATTTATCGGGGGATTCTATTTTTAATCAAATGCTCCATGTATATTATAACAACAGCCATTTACTTGAAGATTTAGGCCCTGAAGAAAAAAACTTCATCAGGCGAGAATTAACAAGGCTTTTTTCGAGATGGGCTGACGGGATAATCAACCAAAAGCTTGATGAAGGACACAGGCAGCAGGCTTTTCAGCACTATCGGGAATTTTTAAAATGGATGTCATTTGATATGGCTGCAGTAAATCTGTTTAAATTACTACTGCCGTTAAAATTATTAAAAATCATAAGATATTTCAAATGAAGTTATGACCTTAAAGGACTTTGCATATAATAATTTTCTTGAATATTTCAGGAAGTCACCGGACCGCAGGTTACTCTTTTCAATAAACCCTGGACGTTCCGGTTCCCGGTATCTGGCTGAACTTCTGGGAACAGCAGAGGAAGTTACGAGCTTTCACGAGGCAGAACCGCTCATGAACGGCCCGTATCTGCAAATGATTAATAATATGCCTTATGCCGGATCTGTCAACAAGCGGAGGATTAAGTGCAAAGCTGTAAAAAAGATATTGGACGGGCTCCCCGCCGGCCAGATATACTGTGAGACAAACCACATGTTCATTAAAACCTTTTATGATGTTGTTCTCCATGAATTTAAAAATGTTGAAGTTATCATTTTGCGGAGAAAGCTGTCACATGTATTGAAAAGCTTTATTGAATTAGGATACTTTTCATCTAAAAATACAGCCTGGCCGGACTGGATGTCGAGCCCTAATGCTCAAACACGGGCGATAAACTGTATAGATATGGATGTAAACCTGGACCAATATGATTTGTGCATTGCCTACCTGTTGGACATCGAGGCGCGTGCTCGCCGTTTTCAGAGAGAATATCCCCATGTGAGCACATATGAGGTCCGGCTGGAAAGCCTTTGTCATTATCCCAATGTCGTAACATTTTTTGAAAAATTAAAGATAACCCCTACCGGTAAGACGCGGGAAATAACAGGCAAGGTGCTTAACAGCCGGAAAGAAGCAAAAATGAGATATGCTAACCTTAGCGAAATTGAATATTGTGAGGAACGCATAAGGGAGTATATAAAAAAGGCCGTGCTACTGGGAATAGATGTGCCGAAAAATATTGTATCTGCTGATACTATTATCCTGGAAAAACAAAAGGGGGGAGCTTATGGTACTGGTTAGCGCCGGGATGCCTAAGTCCGGGACCGGCTATATTTATAATATGTTGAATGACATATTTGTCTTGTCGGGGATGTGTGATGCTCGGGAGATAAAGCGTAAGTACAAACTGGGACCGATATTACATGAATACAATTGTAATATCAGAGACCTGACTTTTTTAAAATTATCCATCGTGGTCTTATTAAGTTACCTACAGCGGCCCTTTGTCATCAAAACACACCGTGGGCCTACGCATGCCGCCAAATTTTTTCTGCGGTTGGGCCTTATTAAGGTTGTATATATTTACCGTGATCCGCGTGATGTGCTTCTGTCAGATATCGACCATAGTAAAGAACGTATGAAACATGAAGAGACCCGCAGCCTGGCCGGCCCCACCGACTTTCATGGCACTTTTCAAAGTATCAAGAAGGTGATAAATATATGGAGACTATGGAAGCAATGCAGCAATGCGCATTTACTCCGCTATGAGGATTTGATGAGCAATCCGGCAGATGAGATGAAGAGGATCATTACCTATTTGAACAATGAAATCAACAGTGATCATATCGATACGGTATTGAAACGGTACGATAAAGACCGTCTTGATAACCGCCAAAGGAGCTACCTGCATTTCAACAAGGGTATTGTGAGCCGCTACAGGCAAGAGATGCAAGAGGAGCATAGAAGGATTTTTAAAAAACATATAGGCGACGTTCTGCTTCAAATGGGCTACCCTCTGGACTAATAGCCTATGATTTTTATTATTCTGACGACTGGCTATATTATTTTACAATAGAGCGGGAGAACGATGGAAAAAACAGAGTTTTTAACAATATTTCCTACATTTGAGAATTTAGAAACGGTTAAAATAACACTTCCAAGTGTTCTGGAAGAAACCCTGAAGAATGATGCCAGACTTATAGTGCATGATTCAAGCATAAACGGACGTGATGAAAAATGGGATTATTTACTGGACCTAAATAAGAACAATGATTTTTTCCTGATTTTATCCAGCAATATGTCAATGGCGCATACAAGAAACATGTGCCTTCAGTTGGGACAGGAACTCTATGCGCCTGAATACATCTGCATCATGGATGACGACCATGGTTTCAGGCACGGCCTCATCCCGTCACTGGTGACGGCTATGAAGGCCAATTACGGCAGGGTTTCGCCGAACGGCCTCCGGTACGGTATGTTCAACGGATGCTACCGCCACACCCGAGCAAAGCTCGAACGGATTGACGCCCTTCACTCCTATCCGACCCTCGACAGCCCCCTCTTTTGCATGGGTGGGGCTAACAGTTGTTTCCGGTGTGCTCCCACAAGCCACTGGAACAACGTATTGAAAGGCTATGATACTGATGAATATTTAATTTCTCTCTATCAGACTTCAAACATCAGATGGCGCAACTACCATAAAGGATTTACTCTGTTGTTTGTTGGCAACGGGAATCTGGTTTTTGATATCGACACCAAAG